>CAMBZK010000033.1 GCA_945872225.1 candidate division TM6 bacterium UASB124 | reverse complement strand
GAGTCTGTCACATGTCCTCAAGAATTGAAATACTTGACGCAATCAAGAAAATGAACGTAATGGAGCTTGCTCAGCTTATTAAAGATATCGAAAATGAATTCGGTGTCTCAGCTGCTGCTCCTGTTGCAGCTGTTGCTGCAATGCCTGCTGGTGGAGCTGCTCCTGCTGCAGAAGAGAAGCTGGAATACAAGGTTATTCTGAATGATGCTGGTGCTAACAAGATTAACGTTATCAAAGCTCTTCGTTCAGTAACGGCATTGTCTCTTGGCGATGCTAAAAATGGTGCTGAAAATGTGCCGTTTGTAATTGCGGAAGCTGCATCGAAAGATGACGCTCACAAAATTAAAAAAGCTCTTGAGGAAGTTGGCGCAAAAGTTGAGCTTGCTTAATTTTGCACCCCTTCAAAAAAATTAGTGATTAATATCACAATTTTTAACGGATACCGTCCCAATGGCTATTGGGACGGTATCCATTTTGTTTCTTTAAACATAAATATCAATGCGTTTTGGCTACAGGAGCGGTTGAATGTCTGGATTTGGTAGAGGTAAAGGGATTCTAAGGAAATCGTTTGGCAAAATAAAAGAGGTTGTTTCGCTACCGAATCTGATCGAAGTGCAATCAAAATCTTTCAACGATTTTGTACAACTTGACTGTATTCCATCAGAGCGAAAACATATCGGCCTTGAAAAAGTTTTGCGCGATACATTTCCTGTAGAGCAAAATGAGCGTATTTCGCTTGAATACATCAGCTACGAACTAGGGGACTGGGCGTGCATTTGTGGGCAAATTACTGGCATCGTCAATCGTTATAAATGGACGTGTTCTGCTTGTAAAAAGAGTGGCACCAGTAAGTTAGCTCGTAGCAAATCGTGTCCGTCATGTAAAAAAGATACAGCACAATATGCGCATTGTAAAAAATGCTTCTCTCGTGTGTCTATCAAAGTTCCAGCAATGGTTGATGAATGTCGTTACAGCGGCAAGACATTTTCATTGCCCCTTAAAGTTAAGATGCAGTTGATCAGTTGGGATATTGATCCTGCAACGAATCAAAAAATTATTCGAGATATAAAAGAACAAGACGTATTTTTCTGCGACCTTCCTGTAATGGTTGATTTATATGAAGATCATGACGGGGTTTATCATCTTGGCAGTCAAGGTACGTTTTTAATCAATGGGGTTGATCGTGTTGTTGTCAGCCAGATACATCGTGCTCCTGGCGTAATGTTTACATTGAGCAAAAAGTCTAAGGATTATAGAGGTCAGCCATATCACGTTGCTCGCCTTATTCCTAGTCGTGGCTCATGGCTTGATTTTGAATTTGATCATAACGACTTGGTTTATGTTCGCATTGATAAGAAAAAAAAGATTTTAGCAACCACCTTTTTGCAAGCTATTGGGATAGAAAAAAATAAGATACTTTCGACTTTCTATAATTTTGACACGGTTGAAGTAAAGAGTGGTAATTTCTATCGTAAGCTTGATAGCAATATTATTGGTCAGCGTTTGGAAGCAGGTGCTTTGCCAAAAGAATTTGAAGGCAAGGTTGCCGTTGGTCAGCGTTTGACTAAAGCCCATATTGATAAGCTGCAAAAAGAGGGCATTGATCGTCTTATTGTTCGCAAGAACAGTTTAATGAGTCGCATTGTTGCGCAGGATATTATTGCACCAAAGACAGGTGAGGTAATCGCTTCACTTGGGACAGAATTAACAGAAGAGCTCATTGAAGTAATAGCTTCTGTTGGGACTATCTCTTTCAAAATTATTCAGTCTTCTGGCTATGTAATTCAACCAACGTTGGCGCTTACATTTGCTCAAGATCAAACAAGTACGCGTGAAGAAGCTCTTAAGGAAGTTTATACTAAGCTTAAGCCTGGCGATATTCCTTCTGTTAAGATCATGGAAGAATATGTGACAAACTTATTCTATAATCCACGATTTTATGACTTGACTATTGTTGGTCGGATTCGTACAAATCGTAAGCTTAACCTTAATATCGATGAAAAAATTACGTGCCTTACAAAAGAAGATATTGTTGCCACGTTTAATTATTTGATAGGTTTAAAAGAGCGCGGTGAAGGCGAGTTGGATGACATTGATCACCTTGGTAATCGATGCGTAAGGCTTGTTGGCGAACTACTACAAAGTCAATTATACATAGGCTTTGCGCGTATTGAGCGTATTGTTAAAGAACGTTTTAGATTGCAAGAAAATTATGCGTCTTTAATGCCGTATGACTTTTTAAATGTTAAGCCATTATCCGCTGTTTTACGCGAATTTTTTGGTACAGGGCAATTATCTCAATTCATGGATCAGACCAACCCGCTCGCAGAAATGGCGCATAAACGTCGTTTGTCAGCACTTGGGCCCGGTGGTATCACTCGTGAACGAGCAACGTTTGAAGTACGCGACGTACATCCTTCGCACTATGGTCGCATATGTCCAATTGAGACTCCTGAAGGTCAAAATATTGGTTTGATATCGTCCCTCTCAACTTATGCGCGTGCAAACGCTCTGGGATTTATTGAAACCCCATATCGCCCTGTTAAAAATGGTATTGTGGCAGATACGGTTGTTTATCTTGATGCGTTCCAAGAAATTGGTGAACGGATTGCTCAAGCAAGCATCAAAGTTAGTGCTGCTAATCAAATAGTTGGTGAGCGTGTATTGGTAAGAAGGGATGGCGACTACCTTTCAGAGGCAGTAGATAATGTTTCATACCTTGATGCTTCGCCGAAACAAATATTTTCTGTTCCAACCGCACTTATTCCGTTTCTTGAGCATGACGATGCAAACCGTGCGCTTATGGGATCTAACATGCAACGTCAGGCTGTCCCTCTCATTAACTGTCAGGCTCCATTGGTTGGTACTGGTATTGAGTGTGAACTGGGATCTCTTGAAGGAGCTGTTGTTAATGCCCGTACACCAGGTATTGTTGAATATGTTTCATCGGAAAAAATTATTGTCCGCTTAAATATTAGTGATATTGGAGAGGCTGAATGGTTGTCTCGTCCGATAGATATTTATTATTTAAAGAAATTTGCTCGCTCAAGTCACAACACATGGATCCATTTTAACCCGATAGTGCAAGTTGGTGATGTTGTTAAAAAAGGCGATATCATAGCGACTGGTGCTGCGACTCAGAATGGTGAATTGGCGCTGGGTAGTAACGTACTTGTGGCATTTATGCCATGGCAGGGTTACAACTACGAGGATGCTATTGTTGTAAGTAAGCGCTTGGTTGGGGATGAAGTTTTCTCGTCAGTCCACGTTGAAGAGTTTATAGTTGAAGCTCGTGAGACAAAACTTGGTGCTGAAGAAATTACGCGTGATATTCCAAATGTTCCCGAAAAAGATCTCGCTGCTTTGGACGAAGACGGTATCGTGAAAATCGGCACTCGTATTAAACCTGGCGATATTTTAGTTGGTAAGGTGACGCTTAAAGGGGATGTTCAAGTTTCTCCTGAGGAAAAGTTGTTACGAGCTATATTTGGTGAAAAATCAAGAGAAGTGCGTGATACTTCTCTGCGTGTTCCGCCAGGTGTTGATGCAACAGTTGTTGACGTAAAAGTATTTTCTAGGAGCGGGATTCGTAAAGATAAGCGCTATAAAGAAATTGTTGTTAAAGAGACGCAAAAAATAGAAGAAAATTTTGCCTATCATTTACATATTTTGGAAAAGGGCATTAAGGCTAACGTAATTTCATTGCTTGCTGGTAAAACCAGTAAGTTAGCTACAGTAAAAGAGCTTTTAGACAAAGGTGTTTTTACTGTAGAAAGATTACAACTAGTTGCTCTTGATCGCTTACTTACGATTTCTACTGCTGATAAAGAAATTGATGCAAAAATAAAAACATATAATGATATTTTAACCAACCAAATTCACGTTTTAACAGCACTTAAAGAAGATCGCATTAATCAGCTACGAAAAGGTGATGATTTGCCTTCTGGTGTTATTAAAATGATTAAAGTTTATGTCGCTACAAAGCGCCGTCTTTCTGTTGGAGATAAGATGGCAGGTCGTCACGGAAACAAGGGCGTGGTTTCACGCATTGTTAACGTAGAAGATATGCCATACATGGAAGATGGTACTGCCGTTGATATAGTACTTAATCCGCTTGGTGTTCCTGGGCGTATGAACGTTGGACAGATTCTTGAGACCATGCTGGGAATGGCTGGCAAGGTAGCTGCGGACAAATTTGGTGCGCAATTAGATGCTATGTCCCATCAGGATGTTAAGAATAAATTGGCTCACTATTACGGTACTGAGGTTGTTAGTGACATTGAAAAGCAATATGGTAAAGAAGAGCTAATGAAACTTGCTCGTAAGACCGTTGCTCAGGGTGTTGCATTCAAAACACCTGTGTTTGATGGAGCTGATTACGAAAAAGAAATTCAACCATTCTTAGTTGAGCAAGGATTACCTGCAAACGGTACATACCCACTATTTGATGGTCGGACAGGTGAGCGATTTGATCAACCGGTGACTGTTGGTTTTATTTATATTATGAAACTGAATCACTTGGCAGATGACAAATTGCATGCTCGTTCTGTTGGGCCCTACTCTCTTATTACGCAGCAGCCACTTGGTGGTAAAGCGCAGTTCGGCGGTCAGCGTCTTGGGGAGATGGAAGTTTGGGCATTATACGCATATGGTGCTGCCCATACCTTGCAAGAGATGCTTACCATTAAGTCTGACGATGTTAATGGTCGTATTAAAGCATATGAGGCAATTGTACGTGGTGAAGAAGTGCCAGAAGCTGGAATTCCTGAGTCATTCAACGTGTTGGTGAAAGAGCTGCAGAGCTTAGGATTACAAGTGGATTTATTCAAGACAAGTAAGGAGCACGCTGGTGAATAACAAGATGCTTGAAAGATTTCGTGAGTATATCAGCGGGACTCAGTTTAATGCGTTCCGTCTTGGGATTGCCTCACCGGATAAAATCCGCTCTTTATCTTATGGCGAAGTAAAAAAAATCGAAACAATCAACTATCGTACGCTTAAGCCTGAGCGCGATGGTTTGTTTTGTGCACGTATTTTCGGTCCCGTAAAGGACTGGGAGTGTAATTGCGGCAAATACAAACGTATGAAACACCGTGGTGTTACCTGCGAAAAGTGTGGCGTTGAAGTTATTCAAGCACGTGTAAGACGCGAACGTATGGGCCATATTAACTTGGTTTCCTCAGTCTGCCATATTTGGTTTCTGAAGGGTATTCCAAGTTATTTAAGCCTGATCATGAACATGACGGTCCGTGATCTTGAGCGTGTTATTTACTTTGATAGTTATATTATAATTCATCAAGGAAGCTCTCCGTTTGCTCAAAAAACACTTATATCAAATCAAGACTATGAGAATTACGTTAATGCAAATCCTGAAGATACCTTGTTTAAGGCAGGTATGGGAGCAGAAGCGGTTCGCATTCTTTTGGCATTGATAGACCTAAGCTTTGAAGTTAGAAAAATTGAAGAAGAATACACACAAACAACTTCTGTGGCTGTAAAGCATCGGATTGCTAAGCGCTACAAGGTTCTTGCTGGTATGGCACAAGCGGGTATTCGTCCTGAGTGGGTTATACTTGATGTGTTGCCAGTATTGCCTCCAGATTTGCGTCCACTAGTCCCTCTAGAAGGCGGTCGGTTTGCGAGCTCTGATCTTAATGATTTATATCGTCGTGTACTGAACCGAAATATTCGCTTGAAGCGTTTAATTGAGCTTGAAGCTCCTGACGTGATTATTAAAAACGAAAAACGGATGCTGCAAGAATCGGTTGATGCGTTAATCGATAATGGTCGTCGTGGCCAGCCAGTACGCGGAACCAATAAACGGCCGCTAAAATCATTGAGCGAAATGCTTCGTGGTAAACAGGGTCGGTTCCGTCAAAACTTGCTTGGAAAACGCGTAGATTACTCAGGTCGTTCAGTTATTGTGGTAGATCCAGAATTGAAAATGAATCAATGTGGATTGCCAAAAATGATGGCACTTGAGTTATTTAAGCCGTATGTCTACGTTGAGCTTCAACAACGCGAACTTGCACCAAACTTGCGCGTAGCAAAGCGCATGGTTGAAGATATGACCCCTGAGGTTTGGGAGGCTCTTGAAGAAGTAGTCCGCGGGCGTCCTGTTTTGCTTAACCGCGCACCAACGCTGCATAGGTTGAGTATTCAGGCATTCTTTCCGTTGCTTGTAGAAGGTAAGGCTATTAAGATTCATCCGTTGGTTTGCTCTGCATTTAACGCAGACTTTGACGGAGATCAAATGGCGGTGCACGTATTGCTTAGCAAGGTAGCGAGAACAGAAGCTATACGGTTGATGCTTTCCACGCGCAATATTTTGACACCGGCAAATGGAAGACCTCTATCAGTTCCATCACAGGATATGGTACTTGGCTTGTATTACCTGACAAAAGGTCGCAAAAATGTTACCGGTGAAGGCCTGACATTTAGCGGGATTGAAGAGGTCATTTGTGCTTATC
Source organism: candidate division TM6 bacterium UASB124 (assembly GCA_945872225.1). Lineage (GTDB taxonomy): Bacteria > Babelota > Babeliae > Babelales > RVW-14 > CAIKAH01. The sequence goes on along the minus strand of CAMBZK010000033.1, from coordinate 3,275 downwards.
AGCATAAGCAAGTTAATGCTCAAGCGCCGATTAAACTATGTTTACCAGACGGTAAAATAATAGAAACAACAGTTGGTCGCGTTGTCTTGTATGAATCGCTTCCTGTTGGTAGTAATTTTAATTGGATCAATAAGGCTGTTAAGAAAAAAGATTTGGCAAATATGGTAGCAAAGGTGTACAAAGCCTTTGGTGCTGATGCAACGGTTGAAGCATTAGACAAGATTAAAAAGCTTGGATTTTCTTATGCAACTACCGGTGGCATATCTTTGTCTATGGATAATTTAGTTATTCCTAGCACAAAACCAGATGTAATTAGTAAAGCGACTAACGAAGTTAGCAAGGCTGAAAAGCTTTACCTTGACGGAGCTATTACTAATGGAGAGCGCTATAGTAAAGTAATTCAAATATGGTTTCGTGCCACTGAAGAGCTTACTAATGACATGGTGCACTTATTGGAGAGCGATGATCGTAAAATTTCAGCGAATCAGTCTAAGTTAAACGAAGCGTTCAATCCGGTATTTATGATGCTTGATTCAGGGGCTCGGGGATCGCGCCAGCAAATTCGTCAGCTTGCTGCAATGAGAGGCTTGATGTCGAATCCATCTGGTGAAGTTATGGAAACGCCTGTTTTAGCAAACTTTAAAGAAGGTTTGAGTGTTTTTGAATACTTTGTTTCAACTCACGGAGCTCGTAAGGGACTTGCTGATACAGCGTTAAAAACTGCGGATTCAGGGTATTTAACACGTCGCTTGGTAGACGTTGCTCAAGATGTTGTTGTTTCTACGACAAATTGCCAGACTTTTGGGTCTGTGACCATTACTGATCTGAAAGAATATGGCGAAATTATTCAGCCACTGGCAGACCGTGTGTATGGTCGTATTACTGCTGAGCAAATTAAAGATCCAGTTTCAGGCAAAATTATTGCTGAACGAGACGTAACTATTACCGATTCGCTTATCGAACAATTGCGTGATTCTGCCGTTGTTGCGATTGCTGTTCGCTCGGTTTTGACTTGCCAGGCAAAACGTGGTGTTTGTGCTCAATGTTATGGCATGGACCTTTCAACATTATCGTTAGTTGATATAGGTACAGCTGTTGGTGTTATTGCTGCTCAATCTATCGGAGAGCCAGGAACGCAGCTTACGATGAGAACTTTCCACGTTGGGGGTACCGCAAGTGGCCTTGGCGAAGCAAGTACGTTTAAATCTCGTTTTAGTGGTAAGGTTTCGTTTAGAAATGTTCATACCGTCAAAAATCGTGCTGGACAAACTGTTATTATGAACAGAAAGTCTAAAATTGTGATTGTTGCGGATGATGGACGAGAGCTTGAAGAGTTTACCCTTGAATACGGTTCAATTATTTATGTTGAACATGATGCTCTGGTAAATGTAGGCCAAAAGATTGCTGAATGGGATGCATTCAAAGTTATTATGACTGAGAAGGCAGGCGTTGTTCAGTATGTTGATTTAATTGAAAACGTAACCTATCAAGAACAATTTGATGAGGGATCTACACAGGCAAACAAGGTTATTCTTGAGCGTCGTGAAGAAAAACGACAAGCATATATCGTTATATCAAGTGGTTCTGAGTCAGAAGATTTACGTTATTATGTACCAACTGGGGCGATCTTAATTGTTGACGATGGTCAAGATGTTCTTCCTGGTGATGTAATTGCTAAATTGCCTCGTGATGAAAAACGAACAAAAGATATTACTGGTGGCTTGCCTCGCGTAGCAGAACTTTTTGAAGCTCGGATTCCAAAAGATACAGCAATTCTCTCTGATGCTGATGGTGTAATCAGATTTGGTGGTCTTCATCGCGGACAACGTAGAATTACCGTTACAACTGATGAGGGAGAAGTCTTTGAATATAGCGTGCCTCGTAGCAGACATTTAAATGTTGAAGACGGAGAGCGCGTTAAAGCTGGCGATGCATTGACTTCAGGAGTTCCGAATGTTCACGATATTTTACGTATTCTTGGTCCCGATGAAGTACAAAAGTATCTAGTTCGTGAAATTCAAGAGATTTACACGTTGCAGGGTGTTGATATTAATGACAAGCATATCGAGTTGATTGTTCGTCAAATGTTGCATAAGGTACGGATTATTGACCCAGGTGAAACTAGATTTGTTGCTGGTGATCGAATTAACAGGTTCGTATTTCAATCTGTTAATAAATTAATCGTGCAAGAAGGTAAAAAAGCAGCTACGGCAAAATCAATTTTAATGGGGATTACCAAAGCGTCTCTTGGCACAGAGAGCTTTCTTTCAGCGGCGTCTTTCCAAGAAACGACGCGTGTTTTGACAGAGGCTTCACTGGTTGGTCAGGTTGACTATCTCTATGGGTTGAAAGAAAACGTGGTAATTGGTAAACTGATCCCGGCTGGAACTGGTATTGCTAGTTTTAAGACTAAATATATCGGTGAAGAGATATCAGAACTTGAACAGCTAGCACGAGCAGAAGAGCAACTTGAAATTGGATTAGACGCAGTATCTTTAACAAAATAGGCCAAAAAGGCGCGTAGCTCAGTTGGCAGAGCATCGCTTTGACGTAGCGAGGGTCAGCGGTTCGAATCCGCTCGCGCCTACCATAAAACAAAACGTAAGGTATTACATGATTCGTAATGATGTAAAACAAAAGTTAATCCAAGCATTTGGTAAATCACCAAATGATGTTGGTTCTTGTGAAGTCCAGGTAGCGATTCTTTCTGAGCGAATCAGACAGATATCTGCGCATTTAAAAGAATCCCCAAAAGACTATTCATCACAGCGCGGTCTTATGATTTTGATCGGCAAGCGTCGGGCATTCTTTAGATACCTGAAAAAAAATAATGAAGTTAGTTATACTAATGTGATGCAATCGCTCAAGTCACATGGATTGATTTAATATGCACAAAGTATTTCGTTTTGCAGACCAGGGCATTGAGGTAGAAATTGGCCGCTATGCTCGCCAAGCTGATGGTGCCGTGTGGATAAAAGCTGGTGATAATGTTGTTTTGTGTAGCGCTGTTGCAACTAAAGAAGTAAAAGCAATTCAAGGCTTTTTTCCTTTGACTGTTGAATATCGCGAGCGCACTTCCGCAGCTGGCAGAATTCCTGGCGGCTATTTTAAAAGAGAAGGCAAGCTCAGTGATTTTGAGGTTTTAACCTCTCGTGTGATTGATCGGCCGCTCAGACCGCTGTTTCCTGCGACGTATTTTAACGAAGTACAAGTGCTTGCAACGGTTTACTCAGCGGATGGGAAATTTCCAACGAGTGTGTTAGCTCTTCTTGGGG
>CAMBZK010000032.1 GCA_945872225.1 candidate division TM6 bacterium UASB124 | reverse complement strand
AGAAAGGCTAAGAAAATGCCCCCCTGGCAAGGTATGAAAGAAAAGATGCCCAAGCAATAAATAATTTCTAGCAAGCCACACAGAAACAGGAACAAGCCAGGCAAGAAACATCAGCACACTGTTACGTATTTTTACGGGCAAATGTGTTTTTTGCAGCATTAAAATGATTATGGCCAAAACAATCAGATAGTGACCAACGGGGCGAATAAGCGATGCAATGCCAAGAAGGACTCCTGCCATTGCTAATCGCTTCGGATTATCACAATGTGCAAAAAACAGTAATAAAAACCCTAGGAAAAAAAGTATAAACAGCGTCTCTGTCATCAAAAAACCACTGTACAAAACAAACCCAAGATGCAATGCACTATAAAGACCAGCCGCAGGAGCAAGAAGGGTTTGCGCTGGAAATAACGTCAGCGCAAGAAAGAAAATGAGCACTGGAATCAATGCACCCAAGACAATTTGCACCCACAGTGCCGGTTCTGGGGATTGGCCAAAACATTTATTAAAAATAGATAAATAAAGTGGATAACCAGGCAACCGATGAAAATTTGGAACTCCCGTACTTGTACTAATGCCCTTGCCTGCAGCAATACCTTTTGCAATAGACTGATAGGCTAAGGAGTCTACCTGCCAATAATTAGCATCATGCCGCAGATAGCCATTGAATACCAATACCCTTACCAGTAGGCCTAATGCAAAAATTAAACCTACAACCCAAGCATGCTTCTTTGCTGCGATACTCATCCCACACTCCTTTTTAATTGGTGGATTATGAATTTTCTAGATTTAACGCAGCCGCATTATTTTTCAACTGTTTTCTTTGATAAAATTGCCATGCGTCATCAATAATTTGTGGAAGCGACGCTTCTGCACGCCAATCCAAGAGATCTTGTACGCGTGAAACATCCGCAACAAGAAATGGAACATCGCCAGCTCGTCGTGGTTTTATAACGGTCGCAAGAGGCTGCCCACAAATACCTGAGGCAACGGCAACAAGCTCCTTCACGGAATGACCAACTCCTGAGCCAACATTGCAAGCAAGCGCAGCACCCCCTGTAAGTAAGTACTGCAAAGCTTTTGTGTGTACTCGAGCAAGATCACGAACATGAATATAGTCACGGACACAAGAGCCATCAGGCGTTGGATAATCATCACCAAAAATAGTAAACGGCTCTTGCCGCTCACAGGCTTTAAATAATAAGGGGATAACATGCGTTTCAGGATTGTGCTGCTCACCAAGATTATGCTCAGGCAATGCGCCTGCTGCATTAAAATAGCGTAGTGAGACATACGAAAAATTATAGGCAACCGCGTAATCTTGCAGCAAAAATTCTACCGCACACTTCGTCTTGCCGTAGGGACTGAGCGGATTAAGCTGATGGGATTCAGTAAGTTTTTCGGCGCTAAACAAGGGTGCATAAATGGCACACGAAGAAGAAAACACTATTCTTTTTACGCCATACGCAAGCATAACGTCAAACAAGCGCTTGGTTTTAACGACATTGTTTTCATAAAAAGCCGCTGGCTCATGCACTGACCGGCCAACTTCAATGTACGCTGCAAAATGCATTACTGCAGCAATATCATACGTGGTAAATATAGTTTTGAGCAGCTGCTCATCGCCAAAATCACCCCGTATAATAACGGCCCCAGGAAGCACCACAGACTGATGATGAAGAAATAGATCAATAATAACTAGGCCATACCGCTGCTGCAAAAGATTGTGCGCAACACATGATCCAACAAATCCAGCACCACCAAGCAACAAAATCATTCGCATGACACGGCTTCCGATCAGCAATACTCGGCACCCGCCTTTAACACGTGGATAAAAGCGGGCACTCGCCTGTTACTAGTTTTTTTTCATGAGCACTTGCTCAACAAAAAGAATCTGTCTGATTTGCGCTTCAAAGCCATAACAATAGCGCGAATAGCTCACAGCCAAATCACGCCTTGCTGTTTTCACATAGCGCTTAATCATTTCTATTCGCTCTTTAATAACCTCTTCAAAGCCACTGCGCTCTACTTTGAATACAATCATGGTCACTGGTGGTTGATCAGAAGCTAGCTCTTTATAGTAGACATAGTCCGTATCAACTTCTTCGATCATACGATCAAGAAGAGCAACAAACTCCTGCACGCTGACATCAGATTTTTCAAACTCTGATGCATCAACATTTACTTTGCCTGAATCACACAGAGCCATTACTTTTTCGCGAATTAATTGTCGCTTTTCAATAGCGCCTTGCTTCTTCTCAGCAATCTCTTGCTTCAAGCTATGCAATGCCTCAACAGCGCGATCCAACGATACTTTTAATTCACCATGCAAAGGAGCTGTAGGAATTTTTTGCGTAACTTCATCATACATTTTTTGACGCTCTGCAGCTATTTCACTATCCGTAAGCTCCGGAGATTGACCATCAGGAGTACTTTCAGTGACAACTGGCGTTATCTCATTTTTTTCTTCATCAAATATATTTGTCATGTTTTTGCTCAACCAAGGGTTATGGTGATTAATACCAGGGCTAGTCTACCGCCGATAGCAAAAATATCAAAATTTTCACTTGCATCGCATCGATTGAACAACAACAACTTCATACGCTCATACGACGAGAAAGAAATATTATCTACCGCAGCATTTGCTGTAAAAAAATTGTTCATTAGTCACAAGCAAAAACTCATCAATACTTTGTGATCAACGAACCAATAATCATTTATACACTTTAACCAATTATCAACAAAAAATTTGTTTTCTATTCTACTTGCAAGAATAAAAACAATTAAAAAAACAACAATCATGATCCAGTCAACTAACCCAATATTTTAAACAAACTTACCAACAATGTTGTTGGTAAGTTTGTTTAAAATAAATTAACAGCATTGATTGGCACGCGCTCAATGCAAAATGTATCATTTTGAGTCATTTTTTCAATCGCCCTCTCAGTCGCTATTGCAAGGCTTTTAACATAATAATAAATTCATACGACATAAAAATGAGCAGTGCACAAGTAGTAAAAAATCGCTATTCTACAGGCGTATTATACCTTACGAAAGGCTTATCATGCTCCTACCAAACCATTTTCCTGTCACTTGCCACACAAACCATGTTGGACCAGGATCTACCTTTGTTGCTATTACTGGATTTACTGCCAATGGCATCACCTTCATTCCTCAAGCGCTTGCAGCTGGTGCAACTACCATTGTCGTTGACGAGCTCCTCATAACCGCTGAACTGACAGATTTATGCAAGCAATATCAAGCAGATTTAAAGGGCGTTACTGACACACGAATTGCTCTCGCAGCGTTAGCAGCAAACGCACTTGGCAACCCTACAAAAAAATTGCATATCATTGGGATTACTGGCACTAAAGGAAAATCAACAACAGCATTTATCCTTGAGCATATCTTACGCAAAGCAGGCTTTAAAACAGCACTCATAAGCACCGTTCATAACAAAATTTTACAGGCAGTTGAACCAAGCCAACGAACAACCCCAGAGGCCGACTATCTGCAGATGTTTTTTGCTCGTTGCGTCCAAGAAGCGGTTACACACGTTGTTATGGAAGTATCGTCACATGCCCTTAGCCTTGAGCGCGTACACGGCATAACCTTTGCGGCTACTGCTTTTACCAATCTGGCAGCAGAGCACCTTGATTTTTATGAAACCATGGAAGATTATTTTGCAGCAAAAGCAAAACTCTTTACGCAGACAAACAAAAACTCACTGATCATTATTAATGCCGATAATGATTGGAGCCAGCGAGCAATTGCTGCTGCTCATGACGCTACTGAAATTACGCAAGCAAGCGTTCAGACCTTTGGGCAAAACGAATCAGAAGAGGCAACCCACACCACATTACGCATTCATCAAGCATCGTGCGATGGGACAGAGCTTATTCTTGAAACCAAGCCCCCACTATTCATCGACTGCCCACAACTGTTTGGCACGTTTAACTGCTATAATATTGCTACGGCAGCACTCATTGCGCTGCACCTTGGGTGTTCGTACACTGACGTCATCAAAGCGCTGGCCTCGTTCAAAGGCGTTCCTGGGCGCCTACAACGCCACATCTTAAAAAATAATGCCCTCGCCTTTATTGACTACGCACACAACCCATCATCAATGGAAGCGATTTTGCAAACGCTCAAACCATTCACCAGTGATCTGATTGTAGTCTTTGGTTGCGGCGGCAACCGTGACGCCACCAAGCGCCCTGTGATGGGGAGACTAGCTAGCACCTTCGGCGACCACGTAATTATCACTGACGACAATCCTCGTACTGAAACCAGCACAGATATCATTGATCAAATTGTCGCCGGCATCCCAGCTGACAATAACACCCCCGTAGAAATTATTCCCAACCGCAGTGAAGCAATTGCACGAGCAGCAAAACGCGCACGCCCAGAAAGTATTATTGCTCTGCTAGGCAAAGGGCATGAAGACTACCATCTGGTCGGCAACGAAAAATTTCACTTCGATGATTTTGAAGAGATCAGCAAATTCTAAGTAATTTCGAAAGAAGCTAACTATGTTCAAAAAACTTCTATTATTGGCACTTATACTTACTTCTCAAACATGCACCCCAATGTCTGAATCAGTAATAATACCAGCTGAGAATACAGCAACCATGAATAACCTTCTCTTAAAAGAGATACATTATGGGCTTTTATTTTTATCAAGCACCAAAAACGTTGCTTGGCTTAAAGATAGAAATTTTCGCCCAACAGCTGGGCAGCAACATTTGGATTTTTGTATACGTTATTCAAAATACTCGAAACTGTTCAGCCACAATCTATTCTTGAATTTGGGATTGGGCAGTCAAGCAAATTAACAACACAATATGCTGCTTACAGCGGCAATAAATCGTTGTTAACTATCGTTGAAAATGATCAGCAATGGCTTGATGTTTTCTCCCCACTCCTTCCTCAGGCAGAGAATATTACGTACCTAAAAAATGATGCTACTATGATCGATTATAAAGGGTTTCAAACACGCTGCTACAAAGATTTAGCGACCAATCTGCCCCCAGGTACTTTTGATCTTATAGTTATAGATGGACCAAAAGGAAGCCCAGATTACTCTCGCACAGATATTATTGATCTTGTTAAAAATGACCGGCTTTCATCCAAATTTGTAATCTTATTCGATGATTGTGATCGCTATAGGACAGCAACAGACAGCAGCAGATCTCTTAGAAGTTCTTAGCAGTAATAATATTCCATACAAGACAAGCACTGTTGTTTCAAATAAAACGCAACTGCTGATTACCTGGCGTGAATATGCCTTTCTAAGTACTATTTGATTGCACCAATCTCGTCAAAAAAACATCTCTCTGGCCTAGCCAAGACGACTGAAAACATTGATCTGGAGTAGGCCTCGATTTGGCTATTTACGAAAATGTCGATTAAATAAATTAAGCCATCTTGCACTTATTCCCATAAATTTTATTCAACACCCACGACCGAGCACTTGCACCAAATTCTTCTACCCCTTTAAGGGCAGGCTCATAAGAAGCCGTTTTGCTCAGCAAAGTATCTATTGCACCTGAAAGCTTAGCTAGGTCAGATACTAGTACCCCATTCCCAAAATGCTCATGAAATGCAGCAACTTTATCATCAAAGCTTAAGCAAACATACGGAATCCCTAAGCCATAGGCAATAATCGCACCATGTAATCTCGTTGAAATAACTAGCGATTGATTAACATAATTATCGCGGATAAAAGCTGCCACTGATTTTTTAGAAGTTTCTTTAATTAAAGCGTTTCTCGTAATATGAAGCGTGTCTTTGTATTTCGCACAATAAGACTTCATATTGCCTAAAAATTCTTTAGGAACCAAATCTTGATGATGCGCATAAAGCAGCGCTTGTGATGTCGTTGGCCTACGAACTCTAAAACGCTGTAAATATTTAATCGATGGGCATGGCGTAATACTTGCATCCACCACATCATAATATTTTGCGGTTAATTCATCGCGGAGATTAATGAGATCACATTTTGCAAATGCTTTTTTAACAAATTCCTTATTCGCTCCGCCCTGCTTTGATTTATGTGGCAAACAGATCCCAACACCCCATACAATGGCTGGCAAGGTGCATTTTTCTGCAAATGCTTTCCAAAATGAATCAAAGCACCGATGCAATAAGCCAGCCCCGCCAATAATTACACAGCTATAGTTTTTGTTAATAAAATCAAAATCTATATTTTTATCATGGATACACCACGTGTCCGTCTCAAACCCAAGCATTTCTTGAATACCAAGCACAGGGATATAATTGCCAATATTATTTGCAGAGCTATAAAACTGCATTACAGGAGATTTTGGCACACGAACACTACGAGAGATTTTTGAAAAATCTCGGAAAACAGTATAATTACTACCAACTAATGGGCAGCATAAACACACTATCAATACTAACCACTGTAAAATAACATTCATCAAGAACCCCTACTGTATGAGATGTTTCATAGACTGACCACCATCAAGGCAAAACCATTGCCCTCAGCGCTCCCTATATCGTTACTAGGGACACCTTTTCAGAGCAATACATTAAATCAATCCAATCAGATCATGCGCATCAAAGCGAAACATCTGGGGGGAGTGGGCTATATTGCGCTTTTGATCGAATATAGTGTATCAAGAATCGTTGCTGCTCTTTGGCCACTTTTAAGTCATTAAGGGGGGTTGCACGATTATAGCCATACAAAACATCAGGGATGTACATAGAACGCACACCCGCCATTTCCAACATAGGGAACATGCAGGCCAAGTCGCAGGTCCTTTCAAAAAAGGTCCCCTCATAGAAAAGATCTTCTTTTTTGATGCGTTGAAACAACCCTGCTTTAAACGTCCGCAAATGCGAGGTAACCCATTTATATGCACGGCAGCTATTATTTTGAATAACTTCTTTGGGCAACTCACAACAAACGCCAATTTTTCCTGTCGGATAGTCTTGATAAGAGCCATACGTCATCAAAACATTGTATTTGTCATACACCTTATTGATTAGTGACAGCACCGTAGGTTTGAGGAACCAATCATCCCCATCAAGTATTACAACTATCGCATCAGCAGGCAATTTCATAATCACATGATAAAAATTTGATAGGGCCTTTTGGTTGATTTTATTGATCAGAAGTGTCGTACGTTGTTCCTGCTTTTGCTGGCTAATATACTGGGCAACCAGCTCGCCTGTATGATCCGATGATGCATCGTCAACATACATTATTGAATAACTTTCATAGTCCTGCCCATAAATTGAAGCCAGATTACGCTGATACCAATCAGCATTATTGTACGATAAGGTCACGACAATAATATGATGCTGCCTGGATGGCTCATAATGCTCAAGCTGCTTTGCTAGTAATTCGCCTGGCGCGACGCTTTCACAAACCGGATCTTTAAATGGCCCATCCCAAGGAGGCAATACAATAGCCGCAGGAATAATTTTTGCTTTTGCTTTTTTCTTATTGTTTGAATTTTTTTGGCCTGAGGGCACTTTCTTTGATGTCTTTTTTTCTGCAACACTTTTACTTGCAATACCCTGCACGCTAGACAAAAAATAGATTGCAACCCACAAAAAAATTCCGATGCTTTTCATGATCAGAACTCCATCACCATTTCCACCAGACAGCCCTTTTGCTTTATCTCCACGCAATGCACGAGACTAAAACGTTATAAAAAATAACGCCTATGAATCAAGAAAGGCGCAATATTGAAAACGCCAACTGGAATAAGGCCAGAACAATGGCCAGATCAGCCTTGCTGATATTGCTTAATCAATGCCACCCAGTAGTCCATGAACATTTTTTTTCGATTCAACTGCTTATCTTGCAGCTCTTGGTATTTTTTTTCTAACAATTCTGGCGTCAGTTCATGCCAATTTTGCAAAATAATGACTGGTAATCCATCATACAGGGGATCAATCGTTGACGTCTTTACCACGGGAATAGAGCCAACAAGTAGCGCTTCCCAGGTTCTATGGCAATCAAGGCCATTGCCAAAAGGACTCAATGTGTAGCGATATGATGACATCTCTTTGAGATAGGCGGGTAATTTTTTCATGGATACAAAAGAGGCAAATGGTTGGCCTCCAAGAAGCTGATGCAGCTGTATACGAATATAATTTGTTGTTGGTGAAAAATTAATATAAAGCTGCTTCTTATGCTCCTGCCTGCGGAGTCTTTCTAGTGTATCAAGAAACTGATCAAAAACAGCTTGATCGCCATGAGGCCACTTGGCATTGCCAAGCCCAATTGGAATAGGCACAAATTTTGGATTATCCAATGAGTCGCAATTTTGACCAAACCAGGCAATAAGCCGCGCGTCATCAAGGTAGCCCACATATGCACCTGGTGCAGGCATATCGCCGTTGTGCGATATAAGAATGATAGGAACGTTGATACGAGGGAAAATAGTCTTGAAGAAATACCCCAGCGAGTCTACCTCAACAAAAACAATACTCTTTGCTTTGACCTCTTCTGGTTTAAAAGCACTCGTTGTTTTTTCTACAATGTAATCGGCACATGCCCTAAAGGCATCGCCAGTGATATAATTTCGCTTTTGCGTAAGTACTGATTGGCTCAATACAAATAAAAATAGCGCGCCAGCAAACGCTTTTAGTGTGTTCATCTGCTCTTTCTACCTGGTTAGGAATTAATTTTTATGCATCCTTTTTGGACAAGTAATTTCTCTGATAAAAATTTGCCAGGGGATATTACAATGCGGTGATTGCCAATTTTTTCAGCCATAATCGAAAGGTTTGAATCTGGCCGAATAAGCGCATCACACTGAGCCATAGAGTAAAAATCCTCCAAAACATTGGCATTATGATGGTTATTTTCTCGACGATAGTCAAACTCCACAGATGGTAAGTTTAACCCTGCTTGCAACGAAGCTACCAACGCCGCAGGGTTTTCATCATCAGTAAAGATATATGCATACATAGGAGCATAATTAATCAGTGCCGCAAGCGTTTTAATCTGATTGATGTAGTAGTCATCAAGCGGGGTTTTATAGAGCAAGAGTTTACTAACTTTTGCTGGCCATTTATCATAGGTGCCGCCACGCCGCATATGCACAGCAACAAAAAATTTATCATGTGGTGGATTGATAAGCTTGCGCGGTTTTTTGGAAGCAAGGAGTCTTTGCAGCTCTTTTTTAAATGCTTTATCTTCCCAATCTACATAAAAAGATTTCCAGTGGCTCTTTTTACGCTCGTTAACATCGTCTGGGAAATAAGGAACCGTGATAAGCGTATTCTTCATTGGCCGTGCGGCGTACACATCGCCGTTATCATGAATAACTGACTCTTTAAAAAGCTTAGCTTTTATTGAATCATATGGTTTAACGGCATCATGCAAAACAAGTTCATCTGAATATGGAAATGGGATGTAGAGCATTTCGCAATTATTTTTCATAGAAAAATAAAGCGTGTGGGCAACGGCTAAAATATTATCGCCAAAGCGCCCTTCGCTATAGCCAGGGATCACCGCTGATTTGACAAGTGGACAAACAGTATTTTTTGGAATGGACAGAAAAGAGCCCAAGCGTTTTGAGTGAATGTGCAAATTATTAATTCTGTACCACTCGCCACCGTCAAGACTCATAAAGGGCACATTGCGATCTTGTGCATCTTTTTCCCATTTATAACTCAACAAGGATGTATTAACCAAACTACTTTCATTAACAAATCCAGGCTTATCACAGCCATTTCTTGGATCTTGCCCCCCTAAATAATGTCCATAGGCAGCGCCATCAAATACTGATTTGAATAAGCTAATGTTATTTGAGTAGCGCTCAGGATTTGTGGTCACATGTCCAATGTCACTTTTAAGTGAGTATTTTTTATGGTAAGCCTC
>CAMBZK010000031.1 GCA_945872225.1 candidate division TM6 bacterium UASB124 | reverse complement strand
TTAGCACGCGTCACTTCACCAAAGTACACGCTCAGCGAAGAGAAAAAGTGGTTGATGCCAAAACGTGCGGTGCTTGAGCTTAAAAAGCTTTTAGAGGCCTACCCTGGCGACAATATTTTTATTGGCACCTGTGGTAACCAACTGGTCTTTTCTGGTAGAAGTTTTAACTTCTTTACCAAGCTGATTGCTGATTCATTTCCGCAATACAAAGGTGCCTTAGTAAAAGATGATTTTGTTCCAGCGTTTTTAAACAGAGATCCTTTTGTTAAAACACTCAAGCGCACCAGCTGTTTGCTTGCTGGGCAGTTTGTTGCTACGCAATTTAGCTTCGAGCCTGGATCAGTACGCGTAAGCATGAAAAACAAAGAAGTTGGGGCCTTAGAAGAAGCGCTACCGCTTGATACCTACCAAGGTGCCGTGGTTGAGAGCCGCTTTTACTCCCCTTATCTGCTCAATGGCTTACAGGTTTTTCCTGAAGACAAGGTCTCTTTTTACATCAAGAACAACACCAAGCCGATTATTTTTGAATCAGAAAACGCTGATATGCACATGACATACCTGGTCATGCCGGTTTCTATGAACCAGGCAGAAGGTTAAGTGTGCAGTAAGACGTGATTATTCAGTCAATAAACCTCAGGCAGTTCCGCTGTTTTCAGGACCAGACCTTTGATACCGACAGTCGTATTGTTGTTGTTGAAGGCCACAATGGGTCTGGAAAAAGCAGTCTGCTTGAGGCAATTCATTATGCCTGCTACCTCCGTTCGTTTCGCACCCACCTCAACCGTGATCTTATGCGGTTAGGGCAAGACTTTTTTTTTATAGACGTTGCTTTTCAGCCCGCTGATGCCGTGATCCCTGATAATATTCAGGTTGGCTTTTCAGCAAAAGAAGGCAAGGTCGTAAAACTCAATCAGCGCCCGGTGCAGTCCTACAAAGAGCTTATTTCACAGTTTCGTGTCGTTACCCTTGCGGCTGATGACTTAGAACTGATTAATGGGGCTCCCGAGCTGAGGCGTGATTTTTTAAATTATGCGATGGCGCTCAAAGACCCTTCTGTTCTTGCGCGGCTTAAGCAGTATCGCCACGTTTTAGACCAACGTAACGCTTTGCTTATTCGTGGGATGTCGTCACCAGCCCCATCCGATGAGTGGCGCGTCTGGACGCAGCAGCTCTGGGATGCAACCAGGGGAGTTCAAGCGGTTAGGCAAACCTACCTACAAGAATTGGAAGGCGCCGTCAACGCATTGCTAGCTGGCTACTTTGCTGATGCAACGCCAAATGGGATGCATGTCTCATTTACCTACACAGCCAAGGGGATGCATGACGAAGAGACCTTTGAAGCCTTCTGGGAGCAGTATCTAACTAAGCAATATGCCCAAGAGTGTGACTGGCGACGCACTTTATTTGGTGCCCATCTAGATGACTTTCAGGTTGTTTTTCAGCAGAAAAAAGCACGTGTTTTTGCGTCGCGTGGTCAGCAAAAATTATTAGTGCTGCTCATTAAAATAGCTCAACTTCAGCAGCTCTCAGAGCAAGGTGAGCCCGGGGTTTTATTGCTTGATGATTTTATGACTGACTTTGACCACAATAATGTAGCGCGGTGCATTGCGGCTCTTAAGGACTTGCAGTATCAACTTTTCTTGAGTACTCCTATCAGTCCAGCAGCCTTTCTCCAATCAATAGACTTACCTGGCTTGCGTCACATCAAACTTGATTAATTTGCTTTTTTAGCAACGTTATCTACATTAGCCAACGACCTGCACGCCATTTTTTCAGCAAAAAAAACCGCCACGTAGCGGATGCTACGTGGCGGAAAAAGGAGAAAGGAGATTTGTATAAAATCTTTTAAGTTCAATTTCAAGATGGTCTTATCTTACCTAATTCCATATGAATTGCAAGCTAATAATTTAAAAAGCCCTTAATGCGCTCATTTTGTTGTAATAGTTTCAAACAGCCATTATCTTATTGGGGCGTATAAAAATTATGCGAAATGTGTAGAATATATTTTGCAGGCGCTGAGTTGCAAAATGCCGTCAGATCGACAATAATAAAACAAAAAAAATGAAAAAGCTTATTTGGAGGACTTTATGAAGAAAAAGATAGTCAAGGCTAGCCTTGCAATGATGGTTTGGGGTGTGGGGCTTTGTGCGGCAACTGCTGAAGTAGTAACCCCGCTCGGAGATGCAGTCACACCACCAGCTGGTCAGGAATTTAACTATCAAAAAGCCCGGCGAACAAAGCCATCGCGCTTTCGCTTTGATCCGGAGGCTCTTGCTTCCAGAGAGGCTGCTTGTCGTGGCACAACTATACCAGAAGGCATAGAGGCCGAGCTGCTCGGGTTGGTGGAGAGGAGCAGCGGCAAAGTAACGGGACCAATCTGGCTAGCAGCGCAACTTTCTACCTACAGATACCTCTGTGATTTTATTGATTGTACGCTTAAGGATGGCAGAACACTTTTTCAGCTGGCTGCTGAGGATGAGCGAATTGTTCAAATTTTACGCGATTTTTCCGTTAAGAATAAGTAATAAATAGATAAAAAACATCTTTTAGCCACCATTTTTACACCTATTTGCTATCTGTAAATATTCCCTATAGGCTTAGTCAATACTAATGTCTTACAATAGGGGTTATTTATGGAAAGCATAAAAAAGCTTATTTTTACGAGTTTTTTGGTTCTGCAATTATTTGCTACAGGGCTAGAGGCATCTAGCCGCAGACCTCTCGTTTATACTCATCATGATGAGTGTGCTGGAGCTGCTGCTGGCTATGCGGGCGGAGGTTCTGCTGGTGCTGGAGGTCCAGCTTCAGCTGCGCACAGTGGCGACTCACAACACTTAGTATCGCGGTCGCGTATTGGGCTTGCTTTAGCAGGTGCTGGGCATGCTGGCGGGAGTACTACTGAGCCTAGAGGGCAACATGCAGTTGCTGTCACGCCTGTATCAAAAGCGTTAAAAGTAACAGGTCCTGCGCAAAAACCATTTGTATCGCTATCAAGAGCTTCCCGACCGTTACGTGAGCAGCTAGATGAGTTGTTTGCAGATGTAGTAAAAGAACTCAGCAAACCAGACTTTGATGTTGTTGCATTTACAGAGCAATTTGGCGAAGCTTTAAATGCTATCTCATGTGAAAACAATAGTTCTCACGATCCATGCCACAAGCAAAAAATAGTTCGGGCTTTTGACAAGATTTTTAAGTCAGAAGAGGCTGGATTGTCACCTGTCTGCATGGGCAATTGGCAGCAGTTTGCAGATTTTTGTGCAGAAGAAGCTGCCGAGCTTATGGCTGCTTTCAATGAGGAATTAAACAATCTTGATGAAGGCACGGTAATCGAAAATGTTATCTTGCTGTTGAATTACTACAGCTACAATCCCTGCATCCTACTCTCTGGTGTTGTCAAAGACATACTTTCTCTGGTACATGATGTCGAGAGTATTTTCCCTGCCCTTGAAGCAAGTATTATTGAGACGTTGAAAGCTTTGTCGCTGCAAGAAGTTGTGGTTGCTGATGATCCAACTGAAGAGGCAGAAACTGAATTGCCGTAAGATTAAAAAGTAAAATGGAGGTTGGTTTTATGAAGATCGTGAATAAAATAATTTTTACAGGGCTTCTTGCTGTGCAAGTTGCTTTTGTTAGTTTACAGGCAGCAGGTACTACCCCAATTTCTACTCGCGAAGTAGAAGAAATTACGCCTTCACCTGTTGTACAGCAGGTCGCTGGGTTGCCAGCAGTTGCTGCGCCCGCTGGAATTGTTTCTCCGGGGCTAGAAGAGGTTTCTGCTGCTGGGTTGCCTGCAGCAAGTCCGGGGGTTGTCTCTCCTGGGTTAGAGGGATTTCCTACTTCTCCAGTGCGTCGTAGTGCAACATTATCAAGAACGAGAACAAGTAGAGGCTTAACGTCACCTGATTTTAGAGGAGTGGTGTCACCTGCATCGCCAGCAGTTGCATCGTCTCAGTACCGTTAGACAAACTATTAAAAGAGCAAGAGGATCCAGGCCTGAATTTAAAGGAGCGTATGGAAAGGTTTTTTCGTATACACTTTTTTACTCTGGTAGCGAATAAAGGCGAAAACTATAGCGCTGAAGTACTTCGCACAGATTTAGACAACCTTAAAAAAGCGACTGGACTCACCGAAGACATCGATACTATGATAGCATGTTTAAACCAGATTGTAGCAGAGCATCCACAAACAGAGATAGCAGCTTGGCATGATTTTAATAACCAATGGGAAAAACTTGGCAACCAACTTGGTTTTGTTGTACTACGGAAACCACAAAGCGAAACTTCTAGTGGTGCTGCAAGTGGATCATCAGGTAGCGGTGTGGGTGGCCCTGGCGTTTCAGCGTCTTCGTCTGGTGGTGCCGGTGGCCCTGGATATGGTCTAGCTATTGCCCCATTTGTTCCAATATCAACAAGTCCTACTGATAGTTGCAGCCCAAGGACTGCCGAGCCGGCCCTAACGCCGGTTGTGAATGAACAATTAGATCGCATTGTTCAGGAAGTGACTGGATTTTTACGTGCACATTCAAATCATGATGCGTCTAGTGAGGTAAATCAAAGTCTCAATAAATATTTAGCACGCGAATTTGAAGCAATTATGGCTAATTCGGGGCTATCTCGGGGAATAATAGCAAAACAATTTAATATTTTAATGGGCAGCGTAGATAATGATAGCGTTAAAAGACGATGGAATCGGTACCTTGCAGCCTTAAACTCCTTGTGGGTTTCTGGTGGTGGAGTAGGAGGCCCAGGCGTTTCGGTTTCTCACCATAGGCCAACCCCTAGCGGTGGCGCAAGTGCCACTGGTGGATCATCAGGTGGCGGTGTAGCTGGCCCTGGCGTTTCAGTTGGTGGTGCAGGCCGCCCGGTGGCCACGCCAGTAGCCACTCGAGCTTCTCGCGCTAGTTCAATAGCTAAAATAAATAGTCTTGCTGCTGAGTTTGAGCGCCTGCTGAAAGATTGCAAGCATAAAATTGCAGCAGAAAGTGAACCCTTTGGCTCTATCCTTCCGGAAATTGAAGCATTTTTTGCTACATGCGTTAAGCCATTCATTAACGAGGTCGAAACAAAAACTGCAACATTTTTAAAAATAAAGCTTAATTTCGTTATAACCGATATACGTGGATCTGCAATAACCGATGAAAATTGTAAGTATCTTGAAGGTCTTGTGCTACGGAATGTTTCCTAATTAAAAGCTCAATAAAATCTAGTACTAAAAAAGGGGCTTGCAAAATTGCAAGCCCCTTTTTTAGTTGTTAAAAGTGCAAGCTCGTAAGCCTGGTGGCCTGGAACTGTATGCTTTTAGGAATGTGTATAAAAAATACCTTCTGATTAAAATGATCGTGCGTATTGGTAAAATTGCAAAGATTTTTGTTTTGTACGTACGATTGGTAATGGTAACGATTTGTTACTTGCGCATGGTTTGCATTGAGCGCACAAGCAATCGCCTTGATACAGGCAATCTTATTCGTGTTATTTTCCTTAACTTTTAAAACCTCAGCTACTAAAAGTCCTAGTTCTGTGTGTTATAAAATTTGCCTACATGTAAGCTTAGGTTTGTAACTGGTAATGATGCCAGGGGGACCAAAACCTTTTTTCTTATATTTTTCCTTTATCCCGTTCTATTTAGAACTAATTAGACTAAATGTTTACATAATAACCATTATCAGACGCAAAAATTATGCAAACAATTGTCCTTTTGTACTTCTTCTTCGCTTGCTATATTTTCTATTAATGGTTTATTTATTTTGGGTCTGTCAAGGGGGCACCCGGTAGTTTTGTTTGGTGCCCCCTTTTTAATCTACCTACTGCGCAGCTCCTTGCTGCTGGCGTTGAAGTTGAATTAGTTCTTTTGTCGCCATTTCCCAGTCAGGAGAGTTTTCAGCAGCATTTTGAACAACAGCAGTTAGTCTTGCGATCGCTGCTGCGTTGCGTTCAGGGGCGCGAGTACCGCTAGGCTGTGTTACTGCTTGCTGTTGTGCGCCCTCGCTGCTTCTTACTCGCGAGGATACCACTGGGCTCATTCCCAATCTTCTAGAGCTGGCTTTTTTCATCACTCGGTGAGAACGACTTGCAGCCGGGGTCAATTGAGCAGTAGTCGCCACAGCTGGCCGCCGATCTTCTGCTATAAGTGGGGATTTCAGCGGAGCCATCAAGTTGCTAATCTCTTCTTCGATAACACGCAATGTAATAATATCGCTTTTCCGATCAGCCGAATTGCGATAGGCATCATTTTTTAATTTTTCAGCTATGGCTTCTTGTTCCAAGTGTAGCTTGCTAATTCTCCTATCCGCTGATGCTGGCAACACACCCTTTTTCTTGAATGCTGCCCGCTCATTTATTGTTGCAATCAGAGCGTTATCGGTACGGTCATTAATCTGCTTAACAACCCGCTGCCTCAATGCAGCTTTTCTTGGGGCATCAGCAGCAAGCTCTTCAGCTGTTTTGCCTGCTGTATCTGGGCCATCTACGATGCTTTTTGCAGCTTTTACCAATCCAAGACCAGCAACTAATCCTTTTGCTCCATCCGCAATTTTGCCGCCAGACATTGCGTTAGCCTTCTGCACTGCCTTTGTGGCTACAGCTGCTACGCCTGCAATCCCAACCGCTATTTCAGGTGCACCAAATGATAGGACTGAAACAACAACAACAGCTGCAACAAGAGCACTAATAGCAAGAACCCACCCAATATTGTCTACTATTATTTTTCTAACCGTGGCAATTTGCTTGCGCGTATTAAGCATTTTTTTCAGCTTAACCCCGGCCGTTTGAGCTGCTATCCCATTCGCAGCAACTGATTCAACGCCTTGCTCAAGCACCTCTCTAATCGATCCCCTTATGCTTTCTATAAGGGCTCTTTGCTGCTCAGTCACTGGTTTCATTGGTAATAAAACGGCATCAAGCTCTGATGGGGTCTTGAGGCCAATTAAATAATCAACATTGAGGTGCTTTATCATTTTATCAAATGCTCGTGCCTGTTTAAACATACGCCAATCAGCACAACCAGCATATTTTGCGATAGCATTTTTAATAAAAGATCCTTGCGGACCACTGAACTTGTCAATCTCGGCTATAGTCTCTGCAATCTTGGCCTCTTTCTTATCCTGGCTTCCATCCTTTTTCATTTTCTCTATAGCTTCAATTAAGGATTTCTGCCTTTTAGTTAGTTTTTTAGAATCTTTAAGCGTAGTCAAATCAAAACCCTGCAATTTCTGCAATTCTTCAACATAATCTTTAACAGCAGTTAACTTTTCTGCATTTGATTTTGGGCTCCGCAATATTTCTTGCATTTCTTTGGTAAGCATGCGATCAACGAGCTTACCATCAGGACCGTTGCGCAATGCTTTCATAGCCTTGTCTTGCATTGTCTTAATTTTTTCACTATTTGCGGTAACCTGTGCCAGCGTATATTCTTTTTGCTCGCCTGATGCTCGCACTTGCCAAGGAGTACCTTCTAGTTTTTTTGTTGCCTTTTCATGTGCAGCACGAGCTTCATTGTATATCTCTGTTGCTTGCCCTAAGTTGACATCACGTGCCTCTGTAGCAGCACGTTGAGCGTCCCTCAAAGTACTTTCTGCTAGGTCTAAATCTGCCTTGCTCTTAATAACCGGTTCTAACAATTGCATCTCAACGGTTTTTTTAAGCTCTGCTAAGCGTTTTTTCTCTTGCTCGCGCAAAGTCTTTGGGTCAATCGCCGCTAACTTTTGCGCAAGCTCTTGCAGTCTTGCTCCTGAATAGGTGGGCTGAAAAACCACTGGGGTCTGCCCAGCAATAGGGCTTCTGGATGCTTGATCACCCTCACCTGGCTGAGCAACGGCGTCTTGCGGTGCCACCTCAGAAGAAGAATCTTCTTCCTCTGCGCTTTTAGAGTGATTGCGTTCTTGTGCATCCAACAAAAGCCAACGATCAAATTCTCGCGAAAGATCTTTTAACTCACCTTTTGCTGATCGATAGCGAGCATTTTCCGACAAACTTAAAGGATCTATCTCTTTAGAAACAACACCGCCATCTTTGGCAATCTGCTCTTTTAATGCTTGGCTTCTTTCAGCTATAGATTGTGGTTTACCCGAACCAGCCTCAACTGCAACGGGCTTGCTGGCTCCTTGACTGCTGCCACCAGTAAAGAAATTTCTTACTCTTCCCATTGCAAATACATCACCAGCCAGCAATAAACAGCATCCTGCCAATATAATTTTTTTTATTGTCATCGCCCCACCCCAAGATTAAGCATTCTATACAGAAGCGCTAACAGCCAATCAGATTGACCGCTAGGCAATTTCCCCATATTCACTATGGCACAACAGGGGTTGGGGAATGAATTGTTAAGTGATATTGCCGCCAATGGGCTTGCTCATCAGTATTTTGATCTTTCAAAAAATACCAATTCCATCAGTGGGAGCTAGCGCTGAATGCGCTGGAGATAAGATTGTTGATTCCAGAGGCCACACAAAGCAACAGCCAAGGCATCAGTAGCATCCGCCCGTTCAACCATGGGCAGGCTGCTCAGCGTTGGAAAAAGGCGCTGCATCATATCAGCTACCTGATCTTTACTCGCACCACCAGAGCCGGTAACGGCAAGCTTAACCTCGCGCGGTGCAAACTCAGAGAGCTCAAGCTGGTGCTGCTCAGCAAGCAGATATAAAATACCACGCAGGTAGCCAAGCTTAAGAAATGTCTGGGCATTTTTTCCCAAAAAGGAAGTCTCGAGAGCAATATGGGTGACCTGATGGTCAATAATTTTCTGGCTAAAGAATGCATAGAACTGGCCCGTGCGCTGGACAAGCGTTTTCTGGGCACTCATTTTAAGGTACCCGCAATCGAGGACGGTAATGCGCTGTGCTTTGGCTACCAGCGCAAAGCCCGTAACCGAAAAGCCCGGGTCAACGCCGAGGACAATCTGCATCGGAGCGGGGGCTGTAACTTGGTTCATGGTTCTCCTAGCCCTTTTTAGCTAGTTTTTTGCTCCCGCTCTTTCACCCTTGCAGGGCGTCCTTCGACAGGCTCAGGAGGAGCGGGGAAATAAAGTGCAACTATTCGCTCAGCCTGAGCTTGTCGAAGGCCGAAGTCCGTTAGGACAAGAAAGAGCGAATAACATTTTACGAAGGCATATCCTCAAAGCGCGTAATCTCGCCATGAAACCTTACGGGGAACGATCCAACCGGACCGTTACGCTGCTTACCAATAATCACTTCAGCAATATCGGGGTGCTCAGTTTGAGGATTGTACACCACATCACGATAAATAAAGAAGATTACGTCACCATCTTGTTCAATCGCACCTGATTCACGCAGATCTGAAAGCATCGGCCGCTTGTCCATACGGTTTTCTAATGACCGTGAAAGCTGGGACAACGCAAGGACCGGGCAATCGAGCTCTTTGGCCAACGCTTTAAGCGCGCGTGAAATAGCTGATATCTCTTGGTTTCTATTTTCGTGCCGCTGATTGGAGTTAATCAACTGGAGATAATCAACCACAATCAGGCCAATGCCCTCTTGTGCCTTGAGTTTTCGTGCCTTAGCGCGTAGCTCCATGATGTTAATCGAGGGTGAGTCATCAATAAAAATCTTTGCCTCTGCCAGGCGCGCTGCGGTGTTGGTCAGCGCCATAAATTCTTCTGGGCCAAGCAAAGCATTACGAATTTTTTGGTGCGGAATTTGTGACTCGGCAGAAAGCATACGCAGAACCAGCTGTTCTGCTGACATTTCAAGCGAGAAGATAGCAACCGGGCAACCAGCGTGCCACGCCTCGGTGGCCATATTCAACGCTAATGCCGTTTTTCCCATTGATGGCCGAGCCGCCAGAATAAGCAAGTCACCCCGCTGCATCCCTGACGTCATCGTATCAAAGGCTTTAAAGCCGGTGGTTGTTCCTGTAATGCCCTCTTGCGAAGACTTAACCTGTGCAAGCTGCTGAAAGGTTTTTTTGAGTACCTCATCAAGACGCACAAAGGTTGGTGCCGCAAGCTTATTCGATATCTGAAAAATCTTTTGCTCGGCAGTGTCCAAAACCGAGTCGA
>CAMBZK010000030.1 GCA_945872225.1 candidate division TM6 bacterium UASB124 | reverse complement strand
CATTTTGATCCATTCTAATAACAGCACTACTGAATGCGTTACCAGACGCGGCAATGTCTGTCGCTGTTGCGCGAAGATCAAGAGAGTTCGTCTTCAAATTGCGGAACTCAATATTTTTAAGTGTCAATCTGCTGCCTGGCAACATCACCAACTGTGGATTATTTGGATCCAAGAACTCAACAAATGATCCATTGCCATCAATCGAAACATCACCACTTACAAGCATCCGTTGTCCAGGCTCAAGCACTACCGATGAATCAAGAACAATGTCACCCATCAGCCTGTCAGTGATTAATGACTGCGTAACCAAGTTTCTAGCTTCGATTGAACGAATAACCCCGCCATTCAACAAGGTCGTAACACCTGTTGATGCCGCTGGGGTATAAACGATACCTGGCGTTGCTTTTGCGTCCAAATAATCAAGCCAAACAGTTGTCCCATCAACAGTCAAATTCGCATCATCATCAATGGTAAAATCATTGGCGCCAAGAGCTAATGTCGTTGGCCCTGTTGCATAAAGATTGCCACTCAATGTGTATCTGTTATCAAACTGCAAGGTAACATTTGATGTTTTAATAATCGCATCGGTGCTGCCGAAATTCAGTTGTCCAAAATCATCGCCATCACCAAGGCCTTTGATAACAACATTATTAAGCTGAAGATTGGAACCAATACCAGCACGCAATACGCCACCACCGGTAAGATCAAGCACAGCGCCATTGCCATTCAACACGTTATTGCCAACAAACGTCCATGCACCGGAAAGCTGTACGGAACCATTCAGTGTCAAATCCAATGCATCATGGAACGCTATGTTCCCGGCCCAAAAATTCGTATACGTGCTACCAAGGTCAAGGCGACGTCTATTCAAAATAACCGTACCATCACCAGTAATACGAGCATTATCAGCCAATGCCAAATTATCAGCTAAAGTCAGGCTGCCCTCATTGAGCTTAATGTCTTGATCGACAATACTTTGCAATGCCAAGGATAGCTCGGTATCACCATCTGCCAACGTAATTGCTGAAGTAAACGTAGGCTGTCCTAAAATAGTATTGCCAGCACCACTAACATTCACCGCCTGAATAACCGTGCCTGGTTGCACATTAAAACGACCGTTACCAGCCAGTGCAATCGTATCACTGCCTGTAGGATTAAAAGAGCCCGTTAACGAAGCATCAAGCCCATCAGTCGTTAGTAAGCCACCATCAAAAGCAATAACGGTCCCAGCATTTTTAGAGCTTATGGTAGACCCCGATGAGACTTCGAGGGTCCCATCAATACTCATATTGCTAGAATTAACATGTAATCGGCTACCAGATGCAATACTAATTTTGGCATCTTTGCTGGCAAAACTCAGTTTTGCCTCGAGCCCGCTGCAAGCCGTGCATAGCACCAAACTTGCGAGCAGAAGCGCACTATGAACTCTCTTCATTCTTCTCCTCCTTCAGGACATTCTTTTGTACATTGAGACTTTCTTTTCAAAACAATGCTTGATTCTAAAGAGCCAGCTTTTGGTTTGTAAAGATTTCAAAAAAAAAATTATTTCGATAAATATTTTTACAAAAAAGTCTGCGCACGCTCAATCTCTTGAGCAATTTTTCTCGCTGATTGCATAAATAAGGCTTGTTCATGGTGATTAAGCACCAGCGGCAACCGCTCACAAATCCCATTTTTACGAATGATGGTTGGTAAGCTGATACAGATATTGCTGACTTCTAAGTTTTCAGGAAGCAACGTTGAAACATTAAAAATACGCGCCTGATTATGAATAATGGCACGAATGATTTTAGTAATCACTAAGCCAATCGCGTAACACGTTGCACCTTTTTTACGAATAATTTCTTCTGCTGCCCGCTTTGTTTTTGTAAGCAATTGTTCCATAACCATTGCATCATGCGTTGGCATCTTATGCAATGGAATCCCTGCAATAGCCGCGCTACTCCAGCAGGCAAATGCCTCTTCGCCGTGCTCACCAAGAACATTAAGCATCACATCCTTAGGGCTAACCGCAAAATATTCCCCAACTAAAAAGCGCAACCGTGCGGTATCAAGCACCGTACCAGAGCCAAATACATGGCAAGCATCTTTACCAGAAAGTTGCAGTGTTACGTGGGTCATCACATCAAGCGGATTAGTCACAACAAGCAAAATGGCATCTTTATTATGTTTAATAAGCTCTGGAACAAGCTGTTTAAAAAGCCCCACATTAGTTGCCAGCAAATCAGCCCGCGACTCCCCTGGCTTTTGCCCAATCCCTGCAGTAAGCACGATAACAGCGGCATCACGCACTAAGCTTAGGTCATCGCCAGCACTAATCACCGTAGCATCAGTAAATTGCCGACAGTGAGCCAAATCAAGCGCCTCGCCCTCTGCTTTTTCTTTATGAACATCAATGAGTACAATTTCTGATGCAACACCACCAAGCATCAATGCGTAAGCCGCACTGCTGCCAACAGCCCCTGCTCCAATAATTGCAACTTTCGACGATGATGGTTTTACCAGTAACATCATTTTCCCTTTTTTTAATAAGCGAATCTTTACTCGCTCACCCTGCCTGCCGGCCATAGCCACCAGGGCGACGGCTTGGAGCTAGTCCAAGAGCCAAGCCCATAGGGCAAGAGAGAGGGAGGCCCTACGCACCTATCTTTGTTGCCAATCTTATGATACAAATTATGCGTAAGTCCATTCTATAAGGAGATTGCTATGAGCATCAAAGCAGACAGCTGGATTAAACAGCAAGCTTTACAAAATAATATGATTGCACCGTTTGTAGACCGCCAAATTCGTACGCCAGAACAAACCGAGAATAAAGTTATCAGCTTTGGCCTTTCGAGTTACGGCTACGATATCCGTGTCGCCAATGAGTTTAAGGTCTTCACCAATGTATTTAACGCCATTGTTGACCCCAAAAACTTTCAAGAGAGTTCGTTTATCAGAATTGAAACCGATGTTTGCATCGTACCACCAAACTCTTTTGCCCTCGCACGGAGCGTTGAATACTTCAAAATACCGCGCAATGTGCTTACCGTTTGCTTAGGCAAATCAACCTATGCACGGTGTGGCATTATTGTAAACGTCACGCCATTTGAACCGGAGTGGGAAGGTTATGTAACCTTAGAAATATCTAACACCACCCCACTACCAGCAAAAATTTATGCTAATGAAGGTATTGCACAGGTCCTCTTTTTTGAATCAGACACCATGTGCGATGTTTCTTATGCTGATCGCAAGGGAAAATATATGAAGCAGGTTGGTATCACGCTGCCGATGATGTAGCTGGTGGTTGATATAAAAATTTAAATCGTACAGACAAAAAGAGCCCCGAAGGTTTAAAAACCTTCGGGGCTCTTTTTATTTTTTACACTATCAACGAGCAGGCTATAATGCACTCGTTTTATGAGCTAGTCTCAGTGAAACTAAACCCACTCAAGCCGTGCAATAGGCGCTGTATCGCTGGTACGACGACCAAGAGGAATCATACGTGTGTAACCACCTGGGCGGCCAACATACTTAGGAGCGATCTCTTTGATCAACTTCACCACAGCCGCTGAATCATAAGGCAACATGGCCTTGATACGACGGATGGTGTTGAAATCATAACCAATGCGAGCAAGTGTTACAATACGCTCAGTCAAACGTTGTACCTCTTTCAAACGAGGCTTTGTTGTTTGCAAAACACCATTTTTGATGAAGTGAATGACTTGGTTGCGTAACAGCGCTTTACGATGCGCTGGTTTCATATTTAGCTTTTTACGGCCGTTTTGATGCATCATAATTAATAATCCCTTTTAAACAGCTTTCTTTTCTTGATCCTTAATTGCTTTTTTGAGGTCAAGCTCTTTGATATTCATACCAAGATGCAAGCCGAAAGCAGAAAGAATTTCTTTCACTTCACGCAATGATTTGCGACCGAAATTCTTAATTTTAAGGATATCTTCTTCATTCATATTGACCAAGTCAATAACGCGCTTAATGCCAGCACCAATCAAGCAATTATGTGCACGAACTGAGAACTCAAGCTCATCAATTGGCTTAAGGAACAGCTCAACAGGCAATCCACGTGTTGGGTTATCACCTTCCACTTTAAATTCACGCTCACCTTTTTGCTCAGATGATGATGAAATTTCATTGAATGGAAGTTCTTGAGCCAATAAAAAATGCTCAAGCTGTGTACGCAACACAGAAGTCGCATAGTGAATCATGTCTTTTGGAGATGCGGCACCATTGGTGAATATGCTCATAATAAGCTTATCGCAATCAAAACGATCACCAACACGCGCCTGCTCAACACGATATTCTATACGCCTTGCAGGAGAGAACATAGCATCAAGATAAATACGTCCATCAGGTTGTAAAGAGTCGCCCTGTGGCCACTGTGCTTGCTGATAGCCACGTCCAGGCTCGACAAAAAACTCAATATCAAGTTCTCCATCAGCAGCCAATGTAGCAAGAAAATGCTCTACATTAACAACAGACAAATGCTCATCGCAGGTAATATCACCTACAAGCACAGGCCCTGCTGTTTGTTTAACAAGGCGCATTCTTCCTGCTTGGCCTGTAGCATTTTTAATCACAATCCCTTTAATGTTCAAAAGAACGTGCAAGACGTCTTCAACAACACCTTTGAGCGTTGAAAATTCGTTATTTACACCTTTAATGATCACCGATGTTACAGCTGAGCCCTCAACTGCCGACAGCATGACGCGTCGTAGTGCATTCCCCAAAGTAATACCAAAACCAGGTTCTAATGGCTGAACAATCAATTCTCCGAAGGTGTCTGTACTTACCTTTGTTTCCCAATGTACTTTGGGAAGGATCAAGGGCCTATAATTCATAATTCTGTATCCATCCTTAAAATGATCAGATCTACTTAGAATACAACTCAACAATTAAGTGCTCTGCAATAGGAGCTGGAACGTCAGTACGAATAGGCAAGCGAAGAACAACGCCACGACGATCCTTCTTTTGCAGATCAAGCCATTCAGGCACTTTAATACTTGTATTTAAGCGCTTATCTACAACGTTTTCGATGAAAACGTTATTCGCCATGGTTACCGATGAAAGCCCAACAACATCACCAGCACGTACCAAAAATGACGGCTTATCAACTTTTTGACCCGCAACCGTAACATGACCATGAACAATCATTTGGCGAGCTTGGATGCGAGAAACCGCAAGCTTCAAGCGATACACAACGTTATCCAAACGACGTTCAAGAATGCTGAGCAAATTTTCGCCCGTAATACCATGCTCCTTAGAAGCAAGGTTAAAGGTGCGACGGAATTGGCGCTCTAGCACTCCGTACATCAATTTTACTTTTTGTTTTTCTTGCAACTGCTTACCATATTCAGTAAGTTTTTTTGTACCAATACGCTTACCATGTTGGCCAGGAGCCGTTGCGCGTTTCTCTAAAGTACATTTCGGGGAACGACACTTAGCGCCCTTAAGAAATAACTTTTCACCAGCTTGTCGGCATTTTGTGCAAATTGACATAAAATCCTCTATCCACTAACAGAATCAGAACTACACACGACGTTTTTTAGGAGGGCGAGTACCATTATGAGGAATTGGTGTAACATCGCGTAGAATGCTGATACCAAGGCCTGATGATTGTAAAGCTCGAACAACAGAATCACGGCCTGAGCCAGGACCCTGCATGTTAACCTCAACAACACGAACACCAAGGCCAACCATGTCCTTAGCAAGCTTACCAGCAATTTGAGTTGCTGCATAAGGCGTACCCTTACGAGTACCTTTATATCCCAACGCTCCTGAACTGCAACGCATAAGTACGTCGCCATCAGTAGTCGTAATGGTTACTAACGTATTATTGAATGATGATTTTACGTGAGCAACAACAGTTTCAACGTTTTTATGGACTCTTTTTTTACTTTTTTTGTAGGCCATCTCAACCCTCGTGCATTACTGCAAATTATTTCTTAGATACTACCTTTTTGTTGGCAACAACGTTACCAGCCTTACGTGGACCCTTACGTGTACGAGCATTTGTCTTCGTACGTTGACCACGCACTGGTAGAGACTTTTTATGTCTCGCGCCACGGTAGCAACCAATTTCTTGCAAACGCTTAATATTGAGGGTTACTTCTTTACGCAGCTCGCCTTCAACCTTAATTGAAGTGCTGATATATTTTTGTATAGCAGAAACTTGGTCACTGGATAAATCCTTAACCCGTGTATCCGCACTAATACCTGTCTTCGCCAAAACTTCGCGTGAGCGAGTAAGCCCAACACCAAATATGTATGTTAGTCCATATTCTATGCGCTTTTCGTTTGGTAATACCACACCTTCTATACGTGCCATCAATGACCTCTCGGAATATATGCAATATGGCGTATGTAAATTTAACTACGCAGCTTAACCTTGACGTTGCTTATGTTTTGGACTTTTGTCACAAATAACACGCACAACCCCTGCACGACGAATAACCTTACAGCCATCACAAATAGGCTTAACTGACGTTCTAACTTTCATAATCGCTCACTAAAACGTAATAAACAAACTTAGTTTTTATAACGGGATGTAATTCTACCCTTGGTCAAATCATAAGGAGAGAGCTCCACAGCAACACGATCACCAGGCAACAACTTAATATAATGCATACGCATTTTACCTGAAACGTGTGCCAGTATTGTATGATTGCCGTCCATCAAACGCACTTGAAACATTGCATTTGGCAACGCTTTTTCAACAACACCATCAACCGCAATTACATCTTCTTTTTTTTTCATCATAACCTTCACTATGCAATTTTCATGCTAGTCGAGTCAAAATTTCCACACCAGTCTTCGTTACAACAACAGTATCTTCAACATGGGCCGCTAACCCTCCATCAACAGTTTTAGCAGTCCAACCGTCGGACATAATCCGCACATCAAAACTTTTTTCTGTGATCATAGGTTCAATAGCAAACGCCATCCCTTCACAAACTGTTGGGCCTCTCCCTGGCTTCCCATAATTTGGAATACTAGGCTCTTCATGAAAATGCTGCCCTATACCATGACCAGCAAAATCACGAACTACGCCAAAGCCTTCTTTTTCAACAATCTGTTGCACCAGAGAAGATATATCAGAGAGCTTAATACCAGGCTTAATAATATCAATTGCACTATCAAGCGCCAGCTGAGCTACAGAGGCAATGCGCCGAGCTGTTAGTGATGCTTCCCCCACAAAATAATATCTTGTCAGATCCGCACAATATGACTTATACGCACCAACAACATCTATTTTAACAAAATCTCCAGATTTTAAAATAATTTCTTTTGAGGGAACACCATGAACAACCCCATCATTCAAAGAAATACAGGTAGCAAATTTATACGTCCCATAACCTTTGCATGGTGCTGTCAATTCCTGGGCAAGCATACGTGCTTCAATTATTGCATCAAGGTCATACGTACTAGCCCCTGCAATAACATATGGACGAATGTCTTCCAAGATTTGCGCAAGAATATGCCCAGCATGACGCATTTTATCTATGGCCAACTTATTTTTTATTATAATCACTTTAACATAGCTCCTATAAGCCTATTGCTGTTAAAAAATGATCATACACAGCTTCTTGAGCAAGCCCAGCAATATCCATAACTTGTACTAATTGCTGAACAGAGCGGTAATATTCCAGTAATGCATGAGCATAAAGAGGAAATTGCACTAACCGCTCACGAATAACATGCTCTTTATCGTCATCTCGTTTTGTTAAAGCGCTATTGCAAAATCCACACACTAGAATATTGTCACTACTAGTAAAAGAAGACTGACAAGCTTTATTAGAACAAACAATACGTTGCGAAAGGCGCTGCACAATCTCTTCATCTGGCACAAGAAATGATACCACTGAAAAATGTAGCTCTGGACTATTTTTAACAAATGCTAAAAATAATTCTGCTTGACCCTTAGTTCGAGGAAACCCATCAAGAATAATCGGATTTTTCCCCTCTGATTGATGAGCAATCCAGTCAATCACCATATCTGTTACAAGGGCATCAGGAATAAGATGCCCCTGTTTAACATACTCATCAAGCATTTTACCAAAGGCCGTCCCCTGAGCAACATGCTGTCTACACAAATTTCCTGTAGAGAGCATTTGAAAATTATTACGCGTAACTAATTTTTGCGCAAGCGTACCCTTTCCTGAACCAGGTGGCCCAAAGAATGAGTATATCGTGCGTGTAACCGGTTGTTGTTGCATCATAATATTAACGTGCGTAGCGGCCTTTCATCCTGCCCGAAGATAAAAATCCTTCATATCTTCGCTCGATTAAGTGCGATTCAATTTGTGATGAAGTATCCAGCGCAACACCAACAGCAATCAAAATGCTCGTACCCCCAAACATTACGGGAAACGAAAAAACTGACTTCAAAATAGTCGGCAAAATAGCCAGTGTTGCTAAATAAATAGCACCAGGAAAACCTACACGAGTAAGTAGGTAATTAAAAAATTCAGCTGTTTTTTTCCCTGGTCGAATACCAGGAATAAAGCCACCAGATTTTCTAATATTATCAGCTAACTCTGCTGGATTAAAAATAATAGCAGTATAAAAGAACGCAAAGAAGATGATCAGCCCTGCTAGAAACACGTTGTATAAAAATGGCTCATTGTACAACCAGTTATTAAGCGATGCACTCAACGCAGGCCAACGAGCAGCTAACAACCCAAACACAGTTGCAGGCATCGATAAAACTGCTGATGCAAAAATAACTGGCACGACATTCGCAGGGTTCAATTTCAATGGAATATATGAGCTTTGGCCGCCATAAACACGCTGCCCAACAACACGTTTTGCGTACTGTACAGGAACTTTACGTTCACCACGTTCAAGAAAAACAATAAACATGATAAAAGCCAAGCAGATCAATGCTAATAATACCACTAACAAAGGATCTGATTGTCCAAGCCGCACATTTTCAATCAGTTTGAAAATTGAGCTCGGCAAGCCAACTACAATTCCCGCGAAAACGATCATTGAGCTACCATTTCCTAAACCATGAGTATTTACCTGCTCACCAAGCCACATCACAAATAGTGATCCTATGGTAAGAATAAATACGGCTGAAAGCCTAAATCCCCAACCAGGGCTAACTACAACCCCAGGGGTATGCTCAATCATCATAGCAACACCAAATGCTTGCAAAAAGCTTACTATAATCGTCAAGTAGCGCGTATATTTATTAATAATGCGACGCCCATACTCACCTTCTTTTGACAAAGCTTCAAGCGTTGGAATCATCAATGTCAAAAGCTGCATCATAATAGATGATGTAATATATGGTCCCATACCAAGAGCGAAAATAGCAAAATTTCTAATTGCACCACCTGAAAAAAGATCTAGGTAGGAGAGAAATCCCCCACCCGAACCTGATGCAAAAAGATTATTAAGGGCTAAAACGTCTATACCAGGAATCGGAATGTGTGCTCCAAAACGAAACACAGCCAAAACCATAAATGTAAACGCCAGTTTTTTTCTTAGTTCTGCAACTAAGAAAATATTTTTCAAATTATGAAATAATACCACCGCCTAATCTCCTAATTCAGCTGAAACGAGCCTCCGGCATTTTGAATAGCCTGCACAGCAGAGCCACTCATAGCATGAACATGCACCGTAAGCTTTTTGGTAAGCGTACCATCTCCAAGAATTTTGATCAAAGAGACACTTTTCCCCTTAATCAGACCTTTTTCACGCAATGTTGCTTCGTTTACAACATCTCCTGCTTCATAACACAGCTCTAAATCACTTAAGTTAATAAGTGAGTACTGTTTTTTAAATACGTTGGTAAAACCACGGCGTGGAATACGACGCACCAACGGCATTTGACCGCCTTCAAACGATGGCTTCAACTCACTAGTAGAACCAGTACGTGTTTTTTGGCCACCTTTACCACGACCGCAATGGCGCCCACGCTTACCGCCGCGACCAACACGTTTTCTTTTTTCTGTAATTTTTACTAATTTATGCAGCAACATTTTCTGCTCCTACGATTTCTTTAACCGTTTTGCCTCTCAACTGAGCA
>CAMBZK010000029.1 GCA_945872225.1 candidate division TM6 bacterium UASB124 | reverse complement strand
CTAGCTTTTGCAGAGCAATCTTATCAGTCTTGGAATATAATAATCGGCCATCAAAAATCGGGTGAGAAACAGCTGGAAGGTTTTTAATAAAGGCTTTGCAATCAATAATTAGCTGTGTTGCGTGCTTTTTCTTTGCATAATAAATGGTCTCATTAAGCGCTTGCTCAACGATCGTAACACCAGGATGAAGAACCTTCGTAATCCAAAGCTCAGTCAACATCAAAGAAGCATCAACGCCCTGTTTAACAATAGCAGCTAACAGTGCATTAAAAGTTTCATCCTGCTCTGTTTGAGTAGTTTTCTGATCAGCATCAGCACACGCTTGGGCAAAAAGAACTTTCACTTCGTCTGCATTGCCTGTTTCAATCGCCTTAACGATAACCTGAATTCTTCTGAGCAAATCACTACCGCCTGGGAAAAGATTAACCCCATTGCTGTAGCAAAGAGCTTTTTGATTGATACAATAAACGCGTTTTTCTAAGCCAGCAAGTTTGCGAGCTAGGCGCTTTTTCAAGGTAAAAACAACATCTTCTGGCGTAACAACTACCGGTTTGATGGTAGCTGACTTGAACGGCACAACTGCAAACACATTATTTGATACAGTAAGCGCCATCAACACAGCACCCAACAAACTCAAACGACTTATATTCTTCATGGAAACCCGCTGAATTAAATATAAAAACTAACAACTCAATCTTTTACTACGCTGCAACAGCAGGTGCTTGCTCAGATCCACCGGTTGGCTGCTTTATTTTCTCAATAGCTGCAGCTGCAACTTTCACCTGAGCCAAAATATCTTCCAACCTCTTCTGAGCAAAAACCTTTTTCATTTCTTTGTAGCTTGGCGAATTTTTGAGCTCGTTACGCCCAGTCCACCAGCCATAATAATGCCCACAATAATGTCCAAGCCCATACAAACCTGCAGCTTGAACAGCACCACATGCTGCACTAGCAATAATAGATGGCGCGTTACCATTCATTCGCCAGCTTCCCGCAGCAAAAAGTGCTCCAACAGGCAGAGCAATTTTGAGTACTTGGCTGACATTTGGCAGCAATGGTTTTAGCAACAAAAGTTTGAGTTGTACTATTTTTGCTCGTAAAGCTAGCTCAAACAAAAATACATCTTTTGGTGAAAAATATTGGGTTTGCTTAATTGGATGATAAATATCAAACTGAACCGAATAGCCCAATGTCTTTTTTTCTACTTTTATAGTTCCCTCGTATGAAGAGCAGCTGAAAGGATGTGTTTTATTTCCATCTCGCTTCCACTGCTGAATTTGCACCAACAATGCTTCAAATAGGCCTACCATAGCTGAAATACTCTCTGCATTTAAAGCCGTAGGTACCTTAAAAAAATCAGCCGCATTCGCAACACAACTCGTCTGTACAAAGCCAGCAAGCAACAGGGTAAACATGCTTAGTTTTATCGTTTTCATCGTTACACGCCTGCTTTATTTTTTACAGGAAGAGCGACAGGCTTTGTTTTCTCAAGCTCTGCTTTCATCTGAGCCAAAATATCTTCGTATATCTTCTGCGTAAAAACCTTTTGCATTTCTTTATAACTTGGCGAATCTTTAACCGCTTTAGCACCAGACCCCCAGCCATAATAATGCCCGAGTGAAAACAAACCAGCAGCCTGAGCAATGCCGCATGCCACACCAGCAAGACATGGCGTACTGCCGTTCATTGCCCAACTCGCTACCACTGGAACTGCCGCGATTGGCAAAGCAACTCTAAGCGTCTGGGCTATAGTTGGCAGCAATGGTTGTAGATTGTATTTGAAATTAGCTTTGAGCATACCCCAGCAGAACTTGGCTTGGAACGACGCAAACCATCCACAATACAAAGGCCATTCCTTGACAGGAACAACTGGCAGCACGTTGGTTATAAAATATTTCTGATCAAGAAACAGCGCGATCTCAAGATTTGTAGGCTCATAAAACTGGGCAAGCACTTTTGCCTCTTCAACTGCTGCAGCCTGAGATTTCCCTTTAGTAACGACAACTGACACATAACCATTTTGAAAATACTCAAAGCCTTTTTTGTAGTAAAACCGCGCATCTGGAAGCAATTTTACGGTCTTTTTCAAAGCAGCAATCTTAGAAGATTGCTCCGTAGTGGTTGTAGTTGCGCCACAAATCCCATGCGCAAAGCCAGCAAGCAGTAGGCCAAACAGGCTTAATTTTATAGCTTTCATCGTTACACGCCTGCTTCATACTTGGCTGAAACTGCGGTTGCTGGCTTTAGCCAAATAAATTCGTCAGGATGCGCTATAAACTTATCCAAATGTTTACAATGCCCTCTCTTTAACCGTGCGAGCATAGCAGGGTAATTTACTCCTACCCATCCAAGAAAAAGCTTGTTTTCAAAAGCTTCTTGTTTTAGCTTCTGATATTTAGCAGATTTGCTTTCGTCTTTGGTATTCCAAGCATCGACAAACCCGTGTGTATAGAGCATGAAACTCATATACGCAAGATAAGCAACTTCACCACCAACGCTCATTCTGTAATTCATCATCCAATCAAGCACAAGAGGGCCTGTTGCTAACGCAGACCATGCAAGTGCTTTTTTTGGCGAGAATTTCATGTCTGTCAGAAAGAAACCTGCTACTTCTCGTGCTTCTTCGCCAAAATTACGCACAGACGTAGCAACTTTAGCCGCTTGAGCTTTTATTGAATCAATAGAAATCGCCAAACAATTCGTTTGCAGAAGCCCGACCATTACCAAACCAAATACGATCATTTTTATAGTTTTCATCATTACGCTCCTGCTTCATTTTTTGCTGGAACAGTAGCGACAGGTTTCGCCTTCTTCAAGCCCCATGACCACCAATCTTTCCCAAATTTGCGAGTAAGCTGGCGATAAATTTTGTTCATGCCCATTCTTTGACCATCTACCAAGCCACTGCCGTACCAAGTCAACGCTCCAAGATTAAACATTAGCATTTTTGAATAATTTGGCTGACTCCCAGCAATAATCCCGAAAGCTATGTTAATAACGAGTAGCTGAAGAGCAGCTTCTGTTAATTTTGATGCTATCGTCGTTTTCGGATACAACCTTTGAGCTAATAATGCATTGTATGCTGGCTGCTGAGCAGCGTTAGCCAAAATCGTAGGATTCTGCTTAGGACCCTCAGAAAGATCTGTTTGTGCTGCATACACAGCACTTGTCGCAGAAAGCATTGCAGCCAAAGCAACTACGGGTAATTTAGAAAACGTAACCATCATAATAACCCCCACCTTTATAATTTAGCTAAAACCCACTATCCATTTCATTTCTATTTTTTTACTAGGCTGCAGCTGCCCCGACTTCTGTTACCGGAACAGCAGTCGCCAACGTGGGAGGATTCCCAAAAATACGTGGGCCCGTAGCAAATTTCACCATGCTTCGCGCACACCATGTCGCAGCACAAAGCGTTCCTAGTGCGATAGCACCAAATGCCGCTGCTTGAGGACTAAGTTCTGTTAATGGTGATGTTGTGGCTCCCAGATAACCCAATGAGGCTAATCCACCAGCAAATAGAGACCCTGAGGTCAAAGTACTTAGCCCACTACACCAAGCTTTCCAGGAAAGTGCTGAGGCAATATCGTTATTCACGTTGTGCGGAATGCTTTGTAAAAGGCCATACAGAACTTTTTTGTCTTCGGCATCTTTTATGCCGCCACTCATTTTAACGCTAAGGCATGGTTGCAATACGCCATATTTCTTTTTGCTTTGCAGTGGATTGCAAACAACGTGATATACAGGCCCAACCCCTTGAAACCACTTGTACAACGCACTTAAAAAATGCGCGGCAGAGGTCCCAGCGAACAACCCACTCGCTACAGCCATGGTCATCCCCTGTGGTTGAACCGATGTCGCGTCTAAGGCAGCGCAACACATGTGCGTTGCCAGCATAAGCGACGCAGCTAATACACTGCCAGAAAGCGCAAGCCTGCCGTTATTAATCAAGCACTTATAATCCCGATTACTTTTCAATGCGGCATTTAATTGAGGAGCCATCTGACCCCACCCATTGGCAAGTGCTGGCAAGGTAAATTCGTTAAGATTATTGGCATACGTCAGCTTAGGGCTAAGGGTAAGCTGAACCACAGAATGTCCTGGTGCCACTACCGCAGGTACAGGAAGTACTGGCGCTACTGGTGCAGGCGCTGGAACAGCTAGAACTGGTTGATTAGCTACCGCAGCACACAGCAACTGACCAGCAAGACAGACTGAAATAATCAGATTGCTCAGTATGTTCATTGTATAGACCTCCATCTAAACTTTGCTGTATACCGCTCTTGTAAACAAAACCTGCTCACAAGGCACAATATACGCCATAACTTCTTCCACTCTAAAAGCTTGGGCTTAAATTAACAAATGCCCCAGCCCATCACCATTTGCCAAACTGGC
This sequence comes from candidate division TM6 bacterium UASB124, assembly GCA_945872225.1. Taxonomy (GTDB): domain Bacteria; phylum Babelota; class Babeliae; order Babelales; family RVW-14; genus CAIKAH01. Next base: position 5,744 of record CAMBZK010000029.1, on the reverse strand, counting down.
AATTAAGTAAAAATAAGCCCATTTTCGTGAAAATCACCAGATAACATCGACCGTTACTAGCCGATAGTACTATTGATATTTTAGGCTTTTTGCCTAACTGAATTGCCTAGCCGCTCGGAATACGCTACGCTACAGCCACCTTACCGTATAAAAACAGCTTAAAACCAGCCCCCTGGAGGCGCCATGATTGATCTTGCACAATTACGTGAACACTCTTCTGAAATTAAAGCGCTTATTCTGCGCAAAGAGCCAAGCTTTCCTGTTGATGATCTTATTACACTTGAACAAAGTGTACGAAGCCTACGACAAGATGTTGAACAGCTGCGCAAGGATAAAAATGACCTTGCTGCACAGGGAGCCAAAGGAATCACCCCGGAAATCCGTGAGCGTTCAATTACCTTAGGTAAAGACCTCAAAACAAAAGAAGCCGCGCTTGGCGAGCAAGAGGAAGTTTTTAAAAAACTCTGGCTCACCTGCCCAAACGTTCCACAAGAAGATTTACCCCTGGGCAACAAAGAGGCAAATAAGCCGGTTAAAGTTGTTGGCGAAAAACCACAATTTTCTTTTGCACACAAAAACCACGTCGAGCTAAATGAAAAACTTGGCTGGTTTGATATGGAAACGGCTGCCAGCATGAGTGGCTCCGGCTTTGTGTTATATCGTGGCGTTGGTGCAAAAATAATGTATGCACTCACGCGTTTGATGCTTAAAAACAATGCTTCGTTTGGCTTTGAGCCCGTCATTCCTCCCTACTTAATCAACCGACAAGGGATGTACAACGCAAGCAATTTGCCAAAATTTGAAGGCGATTTTTACCAAGTTGAAGGAGAAGATCTTTGTCTTATTCCAACAGCAGAAGTTAATCTGACCAATATTTATGCGAATCACATTTTCGAGCCAGGACAACTGCCAAGCCGTATGACTGCTTGGACCAGCTGCTTCCGGCGTGAAGCTGGCACTTATGGATCAACTGAGCGTGGGCTTATTCGCATTCACCAGTTTGAAAAAGTAGAGCTCTACAGCATCACGGAACCAGAAAAAGCCAATGACGAGCTTAATTTTATGGTTGGCTGTGCTGAGAATATTTTGCAGCAGCTTGGCTTACACTACCGCGTTAGCCTGTTGGCAACCCAAGATTGTTCGTTTGCATCATCTAAGACCTTTGATATCGAAGTCTGGCTACCAGGACAAGACCGTTACTACGAAGTATCGTCATGCAGCAACTGCACTGACTTCCAGGCTCGTCGTGCCCAAATCCGTTATCGCAAAACAGCAGAGGCAAAACCAACACTGGCCAACACACTTAATGCCTCGTCACTTGCGTTACCACGCCTGATGGTTGCGCTGATGGAAAACTATCAGCAAGCCGATGGGAGTGTTAAGCTACCAGCAGTCTTGACCGACTTAATGAACGATTTGTGGTAGTAGATATTTCGCTCTTTCTTGGCCTTACAGGCCGGCGTCCTTCGACAAGCTCAGGAGGAGCGAATTAGGCCAAGATGCTATTTGTTAAGGGGTAAAGCTATGATCGACAATACCATTCGCAATAAAATCAAAAAGATAAAAATTGTAACCAAGCGGATGATGCACAGCACGCTTTCTGGCGACTATCTTTCTGCGTTTAAAGGGACAGGGCTTGAATTTCACCAAATTCGTACGTACCAACTTGGTGATGATGTGCGATCAATTGATTGGAAAAGCTCTGCCAAGATGAATAACATCATGGTTAAAGAGTTCATTGAAGATCGCGAACGGACAATTGTTATTGCCATCGATACTTCTGCATCACTGGCATACGGCTCAGGCTCAAGATTAAAACAAGATACGGTCCATGATGTTGCCGCGGCTCTTGCATGCATTGCGCATGAAAACAAAGACAATGTAGGCTTGCTGCTTTTTAATGACATCGTACACACGACTATCCCGGCAAAGAAAGGGCATGCTCACGTTAGCACCATTTTAAAAAGCATCTACAGCACCCCAACAATAGGCTCAACCAATTTTGCATCACTCGGTGAGCACTTGTTAAAGCACCCACAAAAAAACATGGTCTTGGTCATTATCTCAGACTGGCTCTTGGACGGCGATGAAAACCTGAGCACGTTTAAAACACTGGCAAAGCTTTACGATGTCATTGCTGTGCGCATCAGCGATCCTTGCGAAGAGCAGTTGCCAGATGTTGGGTATCTTGAAATTAAAGATCCTGAGACTGGTGAAATGGCCTTAATCAATGCAAAAGATATTAATCATTTTCTCCGCGAGCGGCAATTAGCTCAAAAACACTTTTTTGATCGCAACCGCATAAGCACATTGCATGTTATGGCAGGAGCATCATTTATTCCCCCGCTAGCACGCTTTTTGCAATACCGTTCACGACGATAAGGAAATTTGTATGCAAGAAAATAACCTCTACGATATTTACGATTTTTATACGCTTCCCTGGTGGCAAGAGCCTTGGATTTTAGGCGTTGCTGCTACTGGCGTTATTATAGCTGCTATTGCTCTATGGTTTATCTTCAAACGCAAACGCTTAATAACACCGTGGGATGCGGCATTGCAGCAATTGCACAACCTTAGCCCTGAGCATTTTGTGCGCAAAGCAGAATTCAAACAATTTTATTTTGCATTGACGAGTATCATTAAAACGTACGTTGATGCACGTTACGGCTGGAGCACTAAAGCAAAAACGGATGATGAGCTCGTTGCCTGGCTAGAGCACAAACACCCAGAACATCCATGCACCGCTGCCATGAAAACTATGATTGAAAATATGCTGCTTATTAAATTTGCCAATGTAGACGCTATTAAGTCGCAGGCCATACAAGACAAACAAGCAATTACTGACCTCATTAAGAAAACTATACCAACATCGTGAAGCCATTTCATCAACCACCACGTCATTTATACATCCACTGGCCTTTTTGTAGCTTCAAATGCCACTACTGTGATTTTGTTGCATTCGAGCAACATGCTGATCATCAAGCTGAATACCACCAAACGCTACTCGCAGAGATTCGTGGCTTTGCTAGCCAATTTTCTACGCCCCAAATTGATACTATTTTCATCGGTGGCGGCACACCAAGCTTGTATCATTTACCTTGGATTGAGCAGTTATTTCAAACCCTGCGATCATCATTTGATCTAAGCACCTGCCATGAAATTACCCTTGAAAGCAACCCAGCTGATATAGATGAAGAGAAGCTTGATTGCTGGGAACAGATTGGCATAAATCGCCTGAGCGTTGGGGTGCAAAGTCTTGATGATGCCGTTTTGCTCAAACTCAATCGTCGGCAAAGAGCAAGCGATGTACAACGCGTTATGAAAATTGCGCCAAAATATATTCCCAATCTTTCCATTGACCTGATCCTTGGACTCCCGGACGTCACACCAGCCATGTGGGAGTACACCATAGCACAAGCGATGCAATGGCCCATTAAACATCTTTCTATGTATTTTTTGACCATTCATGAAAAAACGCCTCTTTATTTCAATGTTGAACGCGGCTCCGTAACGCTGCCTGATGAAAATTATATGGTCGATTTGTACCAACAAACGGTAACAAGCCTTGAATCAGCTGGTTTAAACCAGTACGAAATTTCTAATTTTGCACGCGATGGACACGCATCTTTGCACAATAAAGCCTACTGGGAACGCAAGCCCTATAAAGGCTTTGGCGTTGGTGCATCGTCATTTGATGGATCTGGACGCTATATCAACACGAACAATTTAATTGCATACATGAAATCTATCGGGAATGCTGATTGCATCGTACCCTGCACCACTGAAATACTAACCACAAAACAGGCTCTATTAGAGCACCTGATGCTTAGTTTGCGACAAAAAAAAGGGCTCGACTTGCAGAGTATGGTATACTTGTTGGACTCTAACAAGCTTGCAGCTCTCAAAAGCCAACTACCAACGCTTGAAAAAGCTGGCCTGATTAGGGTAACTGATAACCGCGTATGCCTCACCCTCAAAGGAATGGTTCTTGAAAATGAAGTAGTGCTGCGGTTGTTTGATTAAAAAATACATTCCAGGATATTGAATTATAGTCGATTGCATTACTCATTACCTCTCACCCAAAGGACGCTAGAATATTATGGCAAAACACGTTGGCATTAAACTTCCTGAAGATTTGGTCGAACATCTAAAAAGTGAACGCGCATTAGCTATTCTTGCAACGTTTTCTGAAAAAGGCATCCCAAATACCACGCCAATTCAATGCGTTTATCCAAAGGGACAAGAAAGCATTTTAATGAGCATCCACAAAGAACATGTCGGCTATCACAACATGGTTTGGCAAAAAAAAGTGATGCTTAACTTTTTGGGCGAAAATAATATTGCTTACAGTATTTTAGGACGTGCCGGCGTTGTACGCGCACCTTCACTAGTTCACCCACTCATGAATATTATTCGCATTGATATTATTGACATTAAATCTGATCGCTCTATTTTAACAAAGGTAGAACAAGGTATTTCATGGAGCTATACGTCATCTGAGGCGGAAGAGCTTGTTAAGTGCCTCTACAAAGAGCTAAAGGACCTTGCAAAAACGTTATAATTGTCAGCAAAGGTGTGTAGGATGAAACGACGTGTCTTGTCACCCATAAAAGGGTTTTCTGTCTGTCTTTCTATTGTAGCATCAGCATATGCTACGACTCCACTACCGCCACAAGCAGATAACGCAGCAACCACAACGCCAGCACCTCTTCCAGGACCTGATACATCTGGTCCCGCTGAAAAAATCGGCACACAAGGCAACTGGGTTAAAAAACGCGAATGGCTCATGAAGTCACATGAGGCATTCGCTGAAATTCAGGACCTAGTTGGTCAGATCGAACAAGTTCGTAGTATTTTTGTTGAGAAGCTCAATAATACTAATAATATTCTAAATACTTACTACAGCGGCCTTGGGCTTGCTGAGGGTAAAATTTCTGAGCTTTTTCAGTCTATAATGAGCCATTTGGAAAGTAACCGTGCAAGCTTGCTAAAAGACCTCGGTACTTCTTTACAACCACAAGACCCTGAGTTGCAAGCAAAGATTGATATTATCGAGTCAGACGTTAAGCACCAACGGCTTGCACTGGACCAATTAAAACTCGATATGAGCACGGTAGAAGATTTGGGCAAATCGCTTGTTGACCGCATTGCCCGCGTTGACGAGCATATAGGCAAAGTCCAGGAACTATTTGTAAATGCACAAACCATTGTTAACGAGCTATGGGACATCATTGACCACAATAAAGCACGTAGTAAATATTATGAACTCAAGATAACGATTCTTGAAAGTTTAAAAGCCGAACAGGCCTATTTGCAAACAGATTTACTACAAGATTTTGATACGGTCATTCAAACTATCGTCAGCCAAATTGGTCGCACAGAAGAAGCTATTAAAAAGATTGAAGCCGATGGTTTTTTTATTAAAAACCGCTCAAAACGGATGAAAGAGCTTAAGTTAAAAGACGTTCTTTCAAAAGAAGCGAGCGCTGCGGCACAACAGCCAATCGTCAAGGGTGAAGTTGTAAAAAAAGTTATAGAAGAGCGCACCCTCACCCAGCGCTTATACCAAAAAAGTATTGAAACCGTTACATGGGTTATGGATATGTTTTCCTGGCTTAAAGCTTTGATTTTTGGCGGCCCAACACACAGCAATCAACCAACTCCTGCAAAAAAAGCAGTCGCTCCAACGGTTATTCCAGTACCGCAAACCACCGTCGCCACGACTGCTGCCCAAGCAACGCCCC
>CAMBZK010000028.1 GCA_945872225.1 candidate division TM6 bacterium UASB124 | reverse complement strand
ACGGTTGATAACTTGGTTCGTGAAATAGATGCGCTTGTTCATTTGTTTTTGTATGAACCTGTCCAATACGAGCGCAAATTGCAGGGTTTTGATGCTCTTGATAAGGTTCTTTGCCATCGTCAAACTTTATGTTAATCTAACGGCACTGTTTTTAAGTTCATTCACCATTATCATTTGAGGCAATACCCCTATGGCAAGTTTTAATCGCGTAATCATGATTGGTAATCTGACCCGTGACCCTGAACACAAACAACTTGCTTCAGGTCAGGCAGTATGTCGTCTTGGTTTGGCTTCTAACAGACAATTCAAAAATAAACAAACTGGAGCAATGGTCCAAGAAGTATGCTTTGTTGACGTTGATGTTTGGGGCCCACAAGCTGAATCATGCCGTCAATTTTTGGCAAAAGGCCGGTCAATTTTGGTTGAGGGTCGCCTGAAAATGGACAACTGGCAAGAAACCGATGGCGCAAAGCGCAGCAAGCATACTATTGTTGCAGACCGCGTTACCTTCTTAAATTCTGGTCAAGCACAAGAAGATGGGCTTGATGATTATGATGCGGCGCAAGCTCCTGCTGCAACAACACAAGTTCAAGAAGCAGCTGCACCAAAACCGCGTGTGAAAAAAGCAGTAGCAAGGGCAGATGATGAATTTGCTACCCCTACTGGTGAGATTGCATTTAAGGACAAAGCGCCGTTTGAAGACGATTTGCCGTTTTAATAAGGTACAAATTAATTATTTGTTTTGTCATAAAAAATCCCGCTTGCAAGTTCTTTGCAAGCGGGTTTTTTTATGCTTAGATACTATTTTTTTGCTTCAGTGCCAGTACGTATGCGACCAAGTTTTTTTGCTTTGGTAACATTAGATCCAGTACCAGGAAGGGTGCTAGATTTTGTTTGGCCATCAGTTGTGGTTACTGGTGCTGCTGATTTACTCGTAACTGATTTACTTGTAGCTGATTTACTTGTAGCTGATTTACTTGTAGCTGGTTTGCTTGTAGCTGGTTTGCTTGCTGCAGGCTTAGTTCCAGCTGGAGGAGCGCTTGGTGTAAGTCCTGCAAATCCTGGGGTTGATGCAATAAAATCGGTGATGGCTTGTTGGCTATCGCTCGTCACAAACTTTGGATTGCTCATGAGGGTTAGGGTATCAAGGATTAACTGATACAAAGGTTGATCACTGATTATTGAAGTCTCAAATCCTGCACCAACCATGGTGGCATTCCACAAAGAATCCATTGTTGCCGCATCAAGGGCGCTTGGTGTAGCGAGTAGAATGGTCTTAATTCTTCCCCACATCGTGGTGAGTCCAGTAACATCGGCTGGGGTGTCAGCTGGTAAGGCTGCAATATCGGCAGCGGCATCAGCATCAATGGTGCTTATGCCAGCCAACAAAAACAGTGTTAGTAAGCACAGCGTGTTTAATTGTTTTTCAAATAGGTACATGAAACTCCTTTTTTGATAAATAACCCATGAGAATATAACTAACCTAATGCTAGCTAATTTTTTGGTTGTGAATCAAGCAAGCCATTTGAAGAAGCGGGAAAATGCCAATTTCTGGGCCTGTGCCATTATAATTCGTTTTCTTTATGTAGTTGCCCTTGTGTTGCTGTTATGAGCGAGGAGGCCATGCGTATTATTGTGAAGAGGCCTGCTGCGAGCACGGCTATGCTCAATCGTTCGAGTGCTACAACTGGGATGAGGGCAAGCCACTGAGCTGCTGTCATTGGAATCAAAAAGAGCCACATAATGCTGCCGACGGCGTGAGCGACAAAGGTGCTTTGTAGGGCCAGCAGTAAGCTGTTGTTGGTACGATTTACCATATAAATAACGATTGGAATAAGCCAATAAAGTGCGTATGTGCAGGCTGCTTGTGCTGTTGGGTGAAGCATGAAAACGGCCATGCACATTGCTGGCAATAAAGCGTTGATAGCAAAATTGAGCATTTTTTGCTTAGATCCCTGTCGGGTGCTTGCCCATGAAAGCATGGCGCAGGCACTGGGGATACCAATGGTGATTGGCAAGGATAAAAAAAATATTTTTAAAAGCCATAACGCACCAATAAGCAGTCCAATTGAGCCAAACGAAAAAAGACCACCGGCAATGGGTAGCACGATATTGATGCCACTGAGCACGTAGCGATATGATCCACTCAGCCCTGCAACTGGTATGCAGGCGCTTAGAAGGAGCGCGGTAAGCCAGAGGCAAAAAGTAACAATGCTTTTGCTAAAGGGATTTATTTTTTTGAACATGGGCGGTATCCTTTCGTTTATGGTACAAGTGTCTGGTTACCATACCACAGATTGTCGATGCTTTAAACAGCAATCCCATAAAAAAGACACAAAAATTTTTAAGTGAATATGCAAGTTAAACGGTCTAATTTTAAGAGCGAACGGGAGCATTATGGAATTGCAAGGTGCGGTTGTTGCGCAATCGATTATGCAATCGGTGCCAGCAAATAAGTTATTTATTCATGATGGGGCAGGGTTTGTTGAGTTTATAGACTGTTTTGGCTCAGATCTAACGGTGGTGAATACTGCCCGCGTCTCATTCCACAAAGAATCAGCCTTTGAGCAAGTAGAAATTGATGGGCAGCAGGTTACTAAGCTTGCTGAGCGAGATGCTAAATTAATTAAGTATTTAGCAGATCATCGCCATTCTTCGCCATTTTTTCACCCGCAGCTTTCGATGCGTATCAAAATGCCTATTTTTGTCGCACGCGAGTGGTTTAAGCACTCTGTTGGCTTTACCCGTAATGAAGTATCGCGCCGCTATGTGGTCGATGCTCCGGGGTTTTTTATGCCTGCGGGCTTGCGCCAACGGGACAAAAATTTAAAGCAGGGGTCAAAAGAAGATTTGATGGAAAACAGCGCAGAGCTTATGGTGCAAATGCAGGCTTATGTTGATCAAGCGCAAGCTTACTATCAGTCACTGCTTGACCAAGGCGTAGCGCCAGAACAAGCGCGGATGATTCTGCCGCAATCGATGTACACAGAATTTATTGAGACCGCAAGTCTTGCAGGGTACGCACGTCTTGTGCGTCTTCGCATTGCACCGCTAGCACAACGGGAAATTCAAGAATATGCCCATTTGGTCAGCGACTTAGTTGCATCTAAATTTCCTGTTTCATGGCAGGCATTAATGAATGCGCCAATTGATTAGAAGAGCTTATTTTAGCGCTGTATTGATTTGCAAGAGCATGTCGTTTGGGGTGAAAAGTGTCATACAGTTTACGTCCCCATCGCCGTGCTCTTTTTTATAGAAGTGAGGGCAAGCAATTTGAATAGCTTGCTGAACATTGTCTCCATCCAAAAATGGCCCATGTTGTTTTTTTGAAGTTGGACCAAAAATACCAATCGTTTTAATCCCCAAATAATCGCACAAATGGAGCAATCCTGTGTCTGGTGCAATGACTAGGCGTGCGTGCGTTAAGGCGTATCCTGTCATAGCTAGGTGCCAAGACGGCATTATATAAAATGGTATGTTGTTATTTGATAGCTCTTTAACGAGATCTTTTGCAGCTTGGCCAAAGCTACTACCAACAATAACGAGCGGGCGCTCTTTTGATGCCTGTTGAGCAAGTTGCTCTGCAATATCTACCCAATGCTCCGTTGGCCAGTGTTTTGATGCCCAAGTAGTATTTGGGCATAACGCGATAAATGATGCAATCTGGTTATCATGTAACCACCCTTGTACCGCTTGTTTATCGTGCTCTTGCACCGAAAGCTGAAATGCTGGCTGCATGGTGTGAACAGCAGGGCAGGATTTGTAAGGAGCAAGATCGTAAGCCGCGTCAGCTGCTAGTGACAGATTCTTTTGTACAATATTGCTAAAAACAGGTGTCGTTTGGTGGTCGGTAAATAAAGTGCTGAGCGACCAGCGGGCGTTGTTTTTATCAAAGCCATACTTTTTACCATATAAAAATGTTAATAGCATACTTGTTTTTGTTAACCCCTGAAAATCAATGATCCCATCCCACTGAACAGCTCGGAGCTCTTTAGTGATGCGCAAGGTTGTCCGCATATTTTTCGGATATAAAAAATGGTCGGGCAGCACATACACGCGCTCAAGAAATGGTTGCCCAATGAGCAAGCTGGCGGCTTTTTGTTGTACAACCCAGCTAATGCGTGCATTTGGCAGTAGTTTCTTCAACAAAAATACGCATGGCAATGTATGGATAACATCACCAATAGCAGAAACCCTCATGATCAGAATATTTAACATGCTTTTTGCTAAAATTTTTAGGTAGAATAGAGGCTATTGTTAACATTGTTACACTAATTTGTAACATATTTACGACTATTTGTCACAACATGAGGGTTAGAGTTATGGAATTACTGAGCACAAAAATTAAAATAGTACTGCTCTTTATTGCCTGTTGCAGTTTGCTTATGGCGGCATACTGGGCATATGTAAAACAAAAGAAGCCATCACTTAAGGCGACTGAGTCGTTATTTACCGCTCCGAAAGATAAGATTACCAAGCGCGTATTGCCAAATGGGATGCATGCTATTGTGTACCACAACGATGCGATGCCAAAGGTGCTTGTTCAGATGGCCTATGATGTTGGGTCGTATGTTGAAGAATTTGGGGAGCGAGGGCTTGCCCATTTAGTTGAGCATATGATTTTTAAGGGTACCGATACGCTCTCTGAGACTGATATTGATACCATTGCTCGTAAATACGGCGCTAGCTACAACGCATTTACCTCGCTTGATGTAACCAGTTATTATTTCGAAGCCAATAAAAATAATTGGAAGCCGTTTCTAGAAATTCTTGCAGATTGCATGCACAACGTGCGCTTCGATCCACAGCATCTTGCCTCAGAGGTTAAGGCCGTGGTGCAAGAGCTTAAGATGAATAAAGATAACTACTGGAAAGTTCTTCTGTTAAAAGCATTAGAGTTATCATTTCCACCAAATCATCCATACCATATGCCAACTATTGGCTTTAAAGATGATTTACTAACGCTTACGGCAGACCAAGTAAAATCGTTCTATAAAAAGTATTATCGCTCCGACCGAGCAACGTTGTTTATTGTTGGCGATATTGATGCAGAAGAAGCCTTGGCAGAAGTGGCACGTTTATTTGATACGCCTGCACCAACGACTGAGGCATTGCGTACGGTGTTTCCTTCGCCGCATACAGAGCTTGCTGTGCACAACACGCGCTTTTATGAAGATGTAAAAAGTGAGCATGTTGCGCTGTATTGGTCCATCCCTGGGCTAAAAGATAAACAAGAGTTAGTGGTTTCAGTGCTTGAGGCAGTTTTGGGTGCTGGTCATTCTGGCCGCTTGCATCGCACGTTGGTTGATGAGCACAAGGTTGCTGCATCCGTTTCTGTCTATGCACTAAAAATGATGGAAGCTGGGGTGTTCTTTGTTCTATTAGAGCCGTTGCCTGGTAAAAAAGAGGCATGTATCCATCTGATTAAAGAAGAGTTAACAAAATTGGCCCTAAAAGGCGTAACCGACGTTGATCTAGCACGTATTGCCAAAACAAAAAAGGTAGATTTCTTTGAAAAAATGCTTCGGTTTAATGGCTTGGTGAGTGATTGGTTGCATTCATACTTTGCAACAGGCGATGAGCTGTATCTTTTCAATCGCGTAAATCGCTATAATGCGATTACGAGCCAAGAGGTTCAGGATTTTGCAACAGCTTATCTAGACCCATTTTTAGCAAATCAAGCAGAAGTCTTGCCCTTGCCTACCGATAAAAAAGCGCTACGCCAACAGATGAAAGAGCAATCAGACGCACTTGATCAAAAAATCTTGGCGCGCCATGTTCGAACCACGCCCGTTGAAGAGCCTCGTGCTGCCGCGAATTTTCCAGCGCCTGCACCATTAACCTTTACGTTTCCTAGGCCAGAAAAAACAGTAGTGTTAGCAAATGGCCTTACCGTATTGCTTGTTCCGCTGCATCATGCCCCAATGGTGAGCATTGTTGCTAGCTTTAAAGATGCCGAATTTTTTGCGTCGGCTCGTGAGGGAATGTCATTTGGGCTTATGATGAACATGCTCCTTGAAGGTACAAAGGGTAGTAGCAAAAAAGCGACGGTAGATTTCTTTGAACAGCGTGGTGCCTCATTTGATTTTGGCATTAAAGGGGCTGTTCTTTCGTGCTTAACCGCTGATTTTGCGGTGCTTCTTGATCGCTTTGTACAAGTGCTTACTCAGCCAACGTTTGCTAAAGATGCGCTCGAAAAGCTTAAAAAGATTGATATTGACTCGCTTCAACGTTCTAAAGATGATGCAAAAGATACTGCTGGACGGTTATTGAAAAATGCTTTGTACAAAGATCAAGCATACGCATGGACCTTTGATGACGCGATTAGTGATGTGGCAAGTTGTACGGCTGCATCACTACGTGCATTGCACGCGCAGTATGTGACGGCAGAAAATATGGTTGTCTCGGTTGCAGGATCATTTGATGTTGATGAGATGGAGCATTTAGTGCGGTGTTATTTTGGCAAGCTCGAAACTGGTGTGCGGTTGCCAGCTCCTCGTCTTGAGTACAAGCAAACAGTTGCTGAAAATATCGATTGCACCATGACCAGAGATCAAGTTGTGGTGATGTATGGCAAGCAGTCACCCGTCAAGGTCTACGATCCAGATTATGTGCCACTGCGCATACTAAACTATATTTGCTTTAACTCAATTGGCTCTCGTTTGTATAAAATTCGTGAGCAAACGGGGCTTTTTTATTACTGCTTTGGTGAGTTTGCTGCAAGAGCGCGTAAAAACGCTGGCTATGACTATGCCGGGGCTATTGTTAACCCAGAGAACGTTGCACTAGCAGAGGTTGAGATTTATAAGTGCTTTGCTGAGCTTGCAGCGAACGGGGTGACCCTTCGTGAGCTTGATGCTGCTAAGAATTCATATGAGAAAGACCTCATAGATTTAGTTGCAAATAATGATCAAATTGGTCGGCTTGTAGGTAGCGTGCATATGCTTGATCTTGATGCTAATTATTACGACAAGGTGCTACAGCGGGTGCATGCTTTAACCCTAGATGAAGTCAATGCCTTGGTTGCTCGTTACGTGCAAACGGATAATTTTATTCGAGTTCGCGTAGGGCGCGTTTAAACTGGATATGGCGAATAATGCCCGTGATCGGATTGCAGCTGATAAGGCGCCATGCGATCATGGGTATACTTTTCCAGAGTGGCTTTGTTTCTAAAAGCTCGAGTGCGTATCTACCGCAGCTCTGGGGGTAGATGCAGGTGGCAAGGCCAAGCAATGGCCGTAAGGTTTGGTAGATAAAAGCTAAAGGGCTCATCGTGCGTGGGCCCTTTATTATTTAGAACAAATGTGTTTGAGCAAGAATGACTTGAGCGAATCAAATGATGCGCCTGTTCCACGTTTATTTACCAGCAAGATAAAAATCGCTGGTTTTTCATGCAATGCATGCTCATAAAAAATTGCCTTGGCTCGCCGACGAATCAAATTACGGTCGTGAGCTTTGCCGCTTGCGCGAGGCGTTACAACTAAAAGCTTGCTGTGATTACAGCTGCTGGGAGCTTTGATAAGTTTAAAGCCTGGTCCATAGCCAAGGGCAACCGCGACAGCAAAGGCGCTTTTAACTTCAGTGGGGTGAAATGAAAAAAGTTCTCTGAATGGCGGTTGCATGGCAAATCTCAATTTTAATTAATAGTTAGGCTGGACTACGGCAAATGAAAGCGTAGCACAGGGCCGTCAGAACATACAGTCTCGTCAATATATGGGTATGCCCCTATAGCTGGAACAAGGTCACGATTTCGGGTAGATATTTTTTCTCCTCGTGCATGAAATAACAAGAAGGGGTTTGTAGTTTCTAATGAATCATGAGGGTAGCCAAAGGTTAATCTAATCTCGCTATAATCAGCGAGCCATGATTGAATGACAGGGTCATTGCTTAGCAGTTGTGCATCGCAAATAATTTCGAGAAATACTTTACCGTCTTTAGCGAATGTGAACGCTTCACCTTGTTTAATTACATCAAGGATTGTTTTTAAAGGGACTACGTGTTGAAAAACATTTTTTTGCTTCTTGCCAAGAGCGTTACCATTGCCGCCACAGGTATTAGGTGATGTGCTACGATAGCTTGTAACTCGTGGGCGTAAATTATATGGGTAATTGTAAGCAACTCGCTGTTCGCTAAGCAACACACCATTTAAGTGCATTCTTCCATTGATCAACGGCGCTCTTGTCAGACTCGCATCTAGCACTTCGGTCATAGCGCGGTCAAATTGAAGCCGATTCATTCGTGGTTTCTTTTTGGTTCTTGTAGACAAATTCCTACCACCATGGCTAGGGGTTAGTGGCGTTGTGTGAGTTATGGTTGATGGGGCGGTTTGAGGGGTCCCTCTTCTTGGACTTCTACGAGGGGAAGCAGATGATCCTGCGCCGGCGCTTCCACCACCCATAATTGCTGCTTGCGTTGCTTCTGTGAGGATTAATCCAAAGAGCATAAAAACTAAAAAACGTTTATTCATAAGATGTCCTTCCTTGGTGGTAATAATTTATAAGGGATCGCAAGGATACTCTTTTTGTGCAAAAAGGCAAGCCACTGATCCCTCAGTGATTGGGTTTTAACCTGGGCCTGCATGAGTGGATTGAGCATGAAGGATACGGTATAAGAGTAGGGGGGCTGATTTTCTTGGCAGTTATTTAGGACCGCCTCTCAGCAATAAGATCAGCTGTTGCGTAATCACCATTGTGTATTGCTTGAAAGAGATAAGAAAAAAGCCACCTGCACATCTTTCGCTGGAAGAGGTTTGTGCAAGTGGCTAACTTTAAAAACAAGCAAAAGCTAAGAGCGCTTGGACAAGCAGTTAAATCCTGTCGTCATCATCATCGTCATGGTCGCCATCGAAATTGAACGTATGCTCTCTAGCTGCAGGGTCATATGAGACAAGCTCTGCATCATCATCATCATCGTCATTATCAACATCGCCGTCTGGCATCCCTTGAGCAGAATCATCCGAATCATCGCCAACTAGTGAGGCATTTTCAATGGTAACGTCGTTATTCACAGCAAAGACGTTGCTTGGGGTTGTTATAGTTGCAAAACATGTTACCAGTAGCACGATCAAAATGTTAAAAATCATGACATCTCTCCTAGTCAGGTTTATATATAATTTTATCACAGACTGTAGTAACATTAATCATTCTTGAGTCAAAATGTTCGATTGTCAATCAAATTAAATGCGTGATGAAATTATTTTGGTAAACGAGCGAAAGGGACATGCTATGCAAGAGGTCGTATTTTTATATGTTACTTTTGGATTACATGAGCAAGCGATACAGGCAATTGATATGCTCATCGAGCAAAAGCTGGTTGCTTGTGCTAACTTGTTTCCCACCGAGCGCGTATTTCGTCAGGATGGCGGGATTAAGCAGGTAGGTGAAGTTGTTGTTTTGTTTAAAACAGTGCATGAATGTGCTGCAAAGGCAGTGCATTTTTTGCAAGATTTACATGAATATGATATCCCTTGTATTTCTCAAGCAAATGTTGAAGTAACCGATTCGTTTGGACAGTGGCTTATACGTGAATGTGCCTAGCAACTAGTGTCATTGTTGGCGTGCTGGTACGTGTACTAAAAGCATTAATTTTTCAAAAAGGTAGAGAGCATGAAACAATTATTTTTACGTGCTTTTGCATGTTGTATTCTAGTACCAGGTGTGTTGGCGCTAGACACCCAGGTATTCTATCGCGCTGGCATGCTGCCAGATCTCCCACGCCACCTTGATAAACAAAAACCAGTGCAGGTGGCGCTGCGTGTTGCTAGCGGTGGTACGCGTGATGCGTTCGATGGTCATGAAAATAAAACGGCGTTATTTAATGCCTACGGGGCGTTTGATTTACTCAGGCTGGGTAGCAATTTGAATGCTTCTGATTTAGCTGGTAAAACCGTGACGAGTCAATTTTGGCATCCTACAACTGGGCTCTGGCGTAACTTGGCAGCACGTGTAGCTGCTGAGGATGGGACAGTGGAAGTAGGTGGTCGCTTCAGCACGACCGATGTTTCGCTTGATGCAAGAGCCCCTATTTTTTATGGGTTATACGCTCAAGCATACGTGCCATTTAGCAAGCTCAGTGTTAGCGAGATTAAACTTACTAAAAAAGGTAGCGATGTAGCCCTAAGCCAAAATATTAATGATTTTATTGCTAATTCATTGCCACTGATCATGACTGAAAATGGCTTTAAGCCACTGACCAATGATGTGCGCCGCGATCTGAGTATTGGCGACCCCGTGCTTTCTGTTGGTTGGGAAGGATCTTCG
>CAMBZK010000027.1 GCA_945872225.1 candidate division TM6 bacterium UASB124 | reverse complement strand
CGTATGACTGCAGTATTACTAATGCCATCTATAAAAAAACGAGCAACCACCAAGGCATTCTTGCCTTCAAAAATAACCGCATAGCCGTAAAAGGCCATGATGAGCATGGCAGCTATAGAGCCAAGGCTACATTTGATCCGCACTTTTATATAAAAAGACTGCATTATGCCACGAAAAATGGCACCCCCATTCTTTCTTGCACAACAGCGGGGGTAGATCCTTTTTTACTTCACGGATCAGTTAGTTGGCAATTTGTTAAAAAGTTTTTAGACCAACAAACGCGTCGTATGATTTTCAGCAATCAAAGCTCTTTTGCGCTGTCGCTCAATCAGCAGGATCTAAAAGCTATTAAGGCTGATATAGCACTCGAGCGTGGCTCATTTTATATGCCTGAATACCAAAACCTCCTTCAAAAATGCGCGGCATCGATAACGCTACACCCAGAAGAGCGGCGCATTGAAATTGACCATTGCAGTATCGGCATGAGCAAAGGAAGTATTACCTGCCCACATGCGGTGCTCAAGCTTGATGAAAATAATAACATTCAGCACCTTATGGCCCCACTATGCATTGATAACTTATTTATAAATTGGAAAAAAGATTTTTATGGTTTTGTCTGCGGCACCCTAGCACTTGATAAAACTGAAGATACCCCAACTACTATCGCTGGCACGCTTGTTCTAAAAAAATCGATCTTAAAAGATGCTTTTTTGCGCGGAGAATCAACATCTAGTTTTGATAGCCCTACAGGTAATTTTGCACAGCAAATACCATTTCCACTCAATATTGATCTACGGCTCGTAACCGAAAAACCAATCAAGGTAAACACGGGCTCTTTTAATGCTCAGGCCAACATTGATTTGAGAATCATCAGCGCTGCTCAAAAAGACTTTTTTGCCTCACCAATCGTCACAGGGAGCATCAATTTAGAAAAAGGGGCGCTACACATCCTGAACCAATCACTCAATATTCAATACGGGAAAATTCAATTTTTGCACAATAATTTTAGCGACCCACTGGTTGATCTGATTGCGCGCAATCGCATCGGCAAGTACTTGGTCACGCTGCAAGCAAATGGATCACTGCAAAAGCCAACCATTTCTCTTGAGTCAACCCCTGCCCTGAGTGAAGAGCAGATTATTGGGCTCCTGCTGACCGGCTCAGAACAATCAACCCTACAAGCAGATCTGCCAGCCATGCTGCTACAAAATCTTGATGTCCTTATTTTCAGCAATAAAAAAGATACTAAGGGACACCTCTTTAGAGACACCCTCACCAAGACCTTTAAGTACGTCCAAATTACCCCCAACCTTGACGCTAGCAAAACGGGACGCGGGGCCTTGAAGGGATCATTGTCATTGAACTTTACCAAGCAGTTACGAGGCAAAATTGAAACGGACCTGGATACACAAAATAATGTTACCGGACAAATTGAATACCTGCTTTCAGACAATCTTAATCTAAAATTTGTGCAAGAGCAGCGCGGTGAACGAGGCGTTGAACTTGAATTTCAGGTTAAACTTTAGGCCTTCTTAACTTCTTCAGCAATCTGTAAGTCACTTTTTACCGAAGTCTTTGCCATCAGCTGGTCACGCTGTTTTTCTAGGGCAAGCAAGCGCTGCTGTTGCTCATCAAAGCGCTTAGCTAAATCAGCCTTTGCAATATCAAAGGTCTTTTTAGCCGCATCCAACTGGCTTTTTGTCTCTTGTTGCCCCTCATGCATTTTTTTCTTCAGCTCATTACATTGAGTCAATGATGTTTTTGCCAGCTCGTACAGTTTATTAACCTGGTCAAGCAGTGGATATACGCGTTGCTGGGTAGCTGGAAACTGCTTGCGAATGCCAATCAGGCCATCGTTAATTTTAGTGTAAGCATCTAAAACGGCATCTGCTTGGATTAATCCACAGCTACCAAACATAAGCACCACACAGAGAACAATGCCAAGCATCAACCACCTCATTTTTCACCATTAAGCCTAGATT
The DNA here is from genome assembly GCA_945872225.1 of candidate division TM6 bacterium UASB124. GTDB lineage: Bacteria > Babelota > Babeliae > Babelales > RVW-14 > CAIKAH01. The sequence continues at coordinate 8,545 of CAMBZK010000027.1, read as the reverse complement.
AAAATTTTCTTACCCTAGAAAGAAGTCACCCATTTTTTCAAGCAATCATCAAAATGGACCCTTGCACATCAGATTATCAGGGTGCGATCTCAAACAAATGAGCTTCCGGCAGGCTGGGCAGCTATCTTTATCTAACACTTTTTTTGAATATATTGACCAATAGAATATGTTTTTATTAAGATTATCCTAGGTAAGGTAATTTTCAATGTCATAAAATAAGGGTATTGGTATGTTTTTTGATAAAAAAATCTTGTTTTTGATTGGCGCAGTAAGCATCATTAACAGTGCCGCAGCAGCAATCATTCACACCGACGACCATGTGCCAAGTGCAGCCCCAAGCATAAAAAGTGCGCCTGTCGCTGCTAAATTCCAATCGCCTATTCGCATAGATGCAAACAAATCGATGGAAAAAGATCTTCCTGATATCAAATTTAACTACCCAAAAACGCTGCTGTTTGATCTTGAATTCAATGGCCACACCGTCCAAGCAAACGTCAGCGAAAAAGATGCTGCCGGCAAAGAGCAAGAAGCCTCGATTGAGCTGAATGGCAAAGAATATGAACTCAAACAATTTCATATGCATGCGCCAAGCGAGCACGTTCTTGGTAATAAACGCTATCCTCTTGAGTGGCATTTTGTTCACCAAGCAGATGATGGCAGCCGCCTTGTTATTGGTGTTTTTATGGATGATGGCAAAGAGACAACGGCGCCTTATAATGGGCTCATTGACCAACTCGCAAGCACCATGAAAAAAGAAGAGCAACATGATTTTAATAAGCGCTCATTTGGCAGCTGTGTGCTTAACCCTCGCGCACTGATTCCAGCAGATCAACGCTGCTGGCGGTATGATGGTTCACTCACTTCAGCACCATACACTCCTGTTTACTGGTGCGTTGTTAGAGCTATAACCACGATTAGCCCAGAAGATCTTGAAACGTTGTTCAGGGCTGCGCATGTCAACACACGCAGCACACAAGAACTAGGTGACAGAGATGTCTCTTTTGACGCAACAATTGACCCTCCTAAAAAAACAATAGCTCCTACTGTTATTCTAAAACATAAAGCTGCTGCCCAGAGAAATAAAAAGCAATCAAAACAAAGATCGCGAGCAAAGCATCCTAGAAAATTCTCCCATCGCAGCACAGCAAGTCAGCATCTACCTCAACGCAGCTCTATAGCCGCTCACTAATCAATACAAAAAAAGAGCCCCGTTTGGCCTCAACGCCAAACGGGGCTCTTTTTTTTGCCACGCCTGAGCAACAGGCCTCTTGAGATTTAAAAAAGGCATTTTTGCCGTTTTTACCCCATTCGACAAGTACTAGGCTCTTTGTTATAATTACAAAATGAAATACTGTAGATATTTGATCTCTGGAGTTTACTATGAAACTGAATACAAAAATGATCCTGCTCGCCCTTCTTGCTGGCTCGGTTGCTAGCTCATCACTTGATGCCGCTGGCAAACGTGGTCGTGGTTACGACTCTTCTAACGACGAAGGCGATACCTACGCTACCCATCCATACGGCGATGACTACAACTCTGAAGATGATTACAGCCATAGCGAAGACGAAGAAGGCTCACGCCAAGAACAAAAACGCCGTAATCCTGCTGGCACAGAAAGTAGCCCGGCTCATCATGAAAGCGCACCCGAGAGTGCTTCAGACACCCATGCTGCCACAGCTACAGAAGCTGGCCCTGCCGGCGCTGGTACTGGCGCACGCACAAGCGCTGATGACGAGAGCTTAACAGGAGCTGCTGCTTGTGCAGCAAGCGCACCAACACCCCCAACCCTTCGTATCAAAACCCCTCCAATAGGAGCCTTTGATTTAGGACAGGCTGTTTACCATGGCCACGAACACTGGGTTGCCTCCTGCATAGAACGTGGTGCTGATGTTAATGAACTAATAAAAAATGCAATATCTCCATTACCAGGGAGCATGAAAAAATTTTACATGACACAGACAACACAGCTTCATGTGGCGATCGATCGTTGCAACTACAACATGGTTACCTTGTTGTGTCAAAAGTATCACGCTGACCCAACAATTAAAGATGATAAAGGAAGAACAGCGCTGGTAGCAACTATAGAAAAGCTAGGGGAAGTCCCATCATTTAGTTCATTATCTGAAATAGACAATTGTTATTCTATTATCCAGTTCTTGACCAATGCATTTCCTGAGCTCATAGACATGGGCAAAAGTGACTTTGAAACACCCCGCCAATTGGCTAATAATTTGATGTTACATGATATCGTAGATCTACTAAATTCAGCATCAGCAGGCAACCAAAAACGCATCGTTGAAGAAGATCTATCACTCAGTGGTGCAGGCTGTGTTATTAGCTAACTCAAAGATACCAAGAGCCCCGTTTGGCCTCCCCGTCAGTCTTCACTCTATCGAGCTATGCCTGGCTGTCGCCAAACGGGGCTCTTTTTTTGCCGCCCCTCAGCAACTGGCCTCTTCAGGTTTAAAAACGGCAAAAATGCCGTTTTTACCCCATTCGACAAGTACCAGGCTCTTTGTTATAATTACAAAATGAAATACTATTGATATTTGATCTCTGGAGGTTACTATGAAACTGAATACAAAAATGATCCTGCTCGCCCTTCTTGCTGGCTCAGTTGCTAGCTCATCACTTGATGCCGCTAGCAAACGTGGTCGTGGTTACGACTTTTCTGACGACGAAGGCGATACCTACGCTACCCATCCATACGGCGATGACTACAACTCTGAAGATGATTACAGCCATAGCGAAGACGAAGAAGGCTCACGTCAACAACAAAAACACCGTAATCCTGCTGGCACAGAAAGCACTCCCGTCGATACTTCAGCGATGCACGAAGACGATCACGCCGAAGCTGGCCCTGCCGGCGCTGGTACTGGCGCAGGCGCAGGCTTTGATGACGGTACTGGTGGTGGATCTTCAATGGCCCTGGGTGCATCCGCTGCCGCTCATGCCGCTGGAGCCGCTTCAGGCACCGTTGGCACTGCTTTACTTAGGCCACACCCAATCCCAGCCAAGCCTGCCCCAGGCATTGTTGGCTTCTTGATAAACAGACAAGCCGGTTGGCATATCAGAGGAGTTAGTCGAGTAGCTGAAGACTCCTTGGCTCATGCGTACAAAATAATACAAGAACGTTTTTTAAGCGATAATGCCGCTACTAGAGCAGCAGCCCTTAAAACGTACAATGAGATTATTGCACGTGAGCAACGCCCGTACCTAGTAGCCCTTACCGCAGCACGAGCTGCCCTGCCAGCAGGCACAATACTAGCCCATGCGCAAGCAGCATTTGATGAACTCGATCACGAAAATCATGTACTACGCCTTGCCTATCAATTTGTTTGGACTATGCACCCTGACAACCCTGGTAGAATAAACCTCAATCAAGAACCGACAGCAACAAATCCAACCCCAATTGATATGAGCACTACTTGCTACTTCAACAACGGTTCCCTAAGACTGAATTTTGCAAGCCTTACAACAGAGTTACAACAACAGTTGCTTATTCATCTTGCCTGCGCTAGCAATAATATCACAAACATAACAATGGTGAACATTCTTCCACACACAAAACCATTACAAATTTTTGCTCCGCATTTGACAAGGCTTTTTATGCGGAATAATCCACATATCAACAGTAATGACCACCTCTTAGCCCCTAAGCTAATTTTTCTTGATGCCACCAACTGCACAGGCCTCACTACCATCCCTGTGCTTCCAAATCTGCAAACCCTGCGGGTCACCAACAGCACAGCCCTCACTACCATCCCTGTGCTTCTAAATCTGCAAACCCTGGTAGTCGGTAACTGCACAGCGCTGACTGCCATCGCCGCGCTTCCCAACCTACAAGTGCTTGGTGCCGACAACTGCACAGCCCTCACTACCATCCCTGTGCTTCTAAATCTGCAAACCCTGGTGGTCAATAACTGCACAGCGCTGACTGCCATCGCCGTGCTTCCCAACCTAGAAATACTTAATACCACCAACTGCACAGCCCTCACTACCATCCCTGTGCTTCCAAATCTAGAAATACTTAATACCACCAACTGCACAGCCCTCACTACCATCCCTGTGCTTCCAAATCTGCAAAGCCTGGTGGTCAATAACTGCACAGCGCTGACTGCCATCGCCGTGCTTCCCAACCTAGAAGTGCTTGGTGCCGACAAGTGCACAGCCCTCACTACCATCCCTGTGCTTCCAAATCTGCAAACCCTGGTAGTCGGTAACTGCACAGCGCTGACTGCCATCGCCGCGCTTCCCAACCTACAAGTGCTTGGTGCCGAGAACTGCACAGCCCTCACGACCATCCCTGTGCTTCCAAATCTGCAAATCTTTTCTTATACAAACTGCACAAGTATCATAGAGCGTGGCAGCTTACCACGCCTTTATGACTTAAAACGATTAGATGATTTTATAGCCACCAATCGTGCACGCATTACCAGAGAGCAATCCGCGAGTACACTTGGCGGCGGTGGATCTGGATCAGCTGGCGGCGCTGGCGCCTCAGCAACACACGATGATCTATCTGATAGCGGGACCTGCATTATTAGTTAAACTGCATAAAAAGAAGAGCCAGGGGCTGCAACAACCGCAGCCCCTGGCTCTTCTTTTTATTTTTTAAACTGGATTATTCTTTAGCAACCGAATAGCCACACTCTTTGTTAGCGCAACTGAGCTTGGTTGTCTCGTTCTTTTTATCAAAAAGAGAAAGCAGATACGGGCTCTTGCACTGAGGGCACGGCGTCTCTTCAACCTGGCCAAAAATAGCAAACTTACAACCCGGGTACTTAGAACAACCCCAGAATGAACCACCCTTCCAACGACGCTTAACCAAATCGCCTCCACACGTTGGGCATGGCATTTTGAGCTTGTCTTGGTGGATGTATTTGCACTCAGGATACCCGGAGCACGAAATAAAGGGACCGTACTTACTCATGCGCTTGACCATAGCCTTGCTGCACTGTGGGCACGAGCCTAAATTAGCTTGTTCTTTATCTTCTAGCACGATTTCCCCACTTTCTTTACGAGAGAAGTTAGATGTAAACGTACATTCAGGAAACTTAGAGCAGCCAACGAATTCACCATTACGGCTAAAGCGAATTACCAATATATTTTGGCACGTTGGACATGACAGATCAGTCTCTATGGCTTTTTTATCGGTGACATTGCCACCAAAAGCAACCAGGTCTTTTTTAAATTTCGCATAAAATTCGTTCAGCACGGTGTCACGATTAGCGCCACCTTGCGCAATTTTATCAAGGTCCTCTTCCATCTTTGCGGTAAAGGTGACGTTGATAATGTCGGGCAGGTTCTGCGCCAACATCTCGCTTACTTTTTTACCAAGCTCGGTTGGCACAAAGCGCTTGTTTTCACGCGTGCAGTAGGCACGTTTTTGGATGGTCGAGATAATCGCGTTGTAGGTACTTGGTCGGCCTATGCCACGCTTTTCAAGCTCTTTAACCAGCGACGCTTCAGTGTAGCGTGGTGGTGGCTGCGTAAAGTGCTGCTTTGAATCAAGCTTTTTGATACCAAGAGCATCACTCTCTTTGATGTCTTTAGGAATCTTTACCGATTTTTCATCGTCTTCATCTTCAATTTCGTACACTTTTAAGAAGCCATCAAAAATAAGCGTTGATCCGGTAGCACGGAACTGGTACACACCACCATCAATGGTGACTTGGCGTTGGTGGTATTCTGCTGGCTCCATTTGGCACGCTACAAAGCGCTTCCAAATTAACCCATACAGTTTTGCTTCTTCAGCTGAGGCGTATTTTGCAACGTAGGCTGGCGTAATGCTCACATCAATCGGACGCACGGCTTCGTGCGCGTCTTGTGCGCCCTTCTTGCCGTACATAAATGCTGATTTTGGCAGATACTCTTTGCCATACTCTTTGCCAATAAACTCACGCACCGTAGCCAACGCACTGTCAGCAATCCGCAACGAATCGGTACGCATGTACGTAATCAGCGCTTCTGAACCGCTCTTGTCTGCCAGTGGAATACCTTCGTAAAGACGTTGGGCAACCGACATGGTTTTATCAACAGAAAAACCAAGCTTGTTGTACGCATCTTGCTGCAAGGTACTGGTCATAAATGGCGGTGCTGGATTTTTTAAGCGCTTTTTTTCAGTAATTTTGGTAATCGTAAACTGATGTTTTTTGATATCAACAAGGATCTTATCTGCCTGCTCTTTGGAATCAATCACCGCATTTTTGCCGCTGATTTTTACCAGCTCTGCCAAGACTTCAGCTTTTGCCGTTGCCAAAAAGAGCGCATGCACTGACCAATATTCTTCTTGCTTAAAGGCTACAACCTCTGCTTCGCGATCACAGATCAGCAGGAGTGCTACTGACTGCACACGACCAGCAGAAAGACCTTTGCTAATTTTACGCCACAAAATAGGCGACACTTCGTAGCCCACCCAGCGGTCAAGAACACGACGAGCCTGCTGAGCACCTACTTTATTTATGTCAACAGAAGCCGGGTGCTGAATTGCCTCTTGAATCGCTGATTTGGTAATTTCGTTAAACGTTATGCGATGAATGCGCGCAGGATCGGTAAAAACCTTTTCAATCTCCTGGCCAATATGCCAAGCGATAATCTCCCCCTCACGATCAGGGTCAGCCGCTAGAAAAATCTCGCTTGAGACGCGAGCTTGTTTGCAAATGTCAGCAATCACATTAGCTTTATCTTTAAGTACGTCGTACTTGAGATCAATAGCTCCCGTTTTTTCATCAACAACAATCCCTATGCGGCGCTGCGGCAGATCTTTGATGTGCCCCACGGTCGACATGATCCGAAAATCCTTACCCAAGAATTTTGAGATTGTTTTGATTTTACCAGGAGACTCTACGATTAATAACTTTGGTCCAGATTCATTCATAGTTTTTTTTCTTCGCATGCCCATTCCCCCCAGTTACATACAACACGCACGTCCCTATTTCATGCATGCCGTCATTGTTTTCCAATGCAAGGTCTTTGTTTTACCAAGCGCCACGCATTTGTCAAAGACTTTATGCGGCAACTGTCTCCATTGTAATTTTTAAATTTTACACTTGTCAATGAAGACTTTTATTTGGCCTTTTTTTATTTTCTTTTATGCAGCACTGGGCACGATAGCTATAATCAGCTTTGAATCATCAGCAGTTTTGGTGTAACCTTGCGATATCTTTTTGCCATCACTAAAAAGGAATCTATATGAACTATGCGCAGCTTCTAACACATTGGAAAGATTCGCTTAAATTATTCCACCGGGCAACATTTTCCACCTATCTCCTAGCCTGCCTTAACACCATTAAGCTTTCGGCCCCGCTGATGCTTTCCTATTTCTGGTGGGCATACGTCGCGCTCGTGGTGCTGCACCTTGGCCATGCCCCAAAAATTATGGGCGCTTTGCCAAACCTTAGCACCAACATTGCCGTACTCCTGCACATTACGTTGCTCTTTGCCTACATCGCCAGCATGCGCCCATCAATCGAACGGAAAGATAAAGCGTATTATCTCGCCTATTTTCCTCGCACCATGTGGGCAGTTATTCTTACCTATTTGCTTGTTGGCCCCTATTTTTTGCCCCTAGCTGCACTGGTATTACTCTTTTTCTTTGACTCAAATCAAAGCATTCACGACTACACACAATCGTTGCTACGGACAGGAAAAGCGCTGTTTTACCTACTCCCCGCTGCGCTTATTTTGGCGCTTGGCAAAACCATCATCAACGTCGGTTGGTACAAGTTATCGTACCTGCTTGATGGCTACTTGCCGGGGATTAGCATTCCACTTTTAGCAATTATTCACTTCGTAAATTACGCGTCACTAACGGTATTTTATATCCGTTTAAAACACACATACTTTCACCTTATTTTCGAATAACCACACCTATGCATGCAATATTACTCGCTTGGAAAAATGCTCTTGATGTACTCAAGCCACATCGCCTGCTTACGCTCGTCACATCGAGTATCAAAAGCCTTGGCAAGGGATCTTATGCATTTGTTCGCTCTTTTTGGTTGCTCTTACTTGCCGATGCTGGGCTCTTTTTGCTCCTTGGCAACTACACCTCGAGCCCAGAAGCACTACAAGCCATTGCAAAAAAACACTCGTTTATCTTACTCGCCGTTTTGTTTATCCAGTCAATCGTCTGGTTCTTAGCATCCACCTTTTTTTTCTTGCTTATGCGCAGAGAAGAAGCATCTGATGACTATGTGTACTGCGCAGTCAATGTCCTTAAATATTGCCAAATCACCATGCTGCCGCCGCTCATGTTTTTTCTAGGGCTGTATATGCTTGTATCACTAACTGGCATTAGCACGCTCCCTGGCATTCCTTGGCTCCCAGCACTCTGTTTACGCGCTTGCGGCCTGATGGTTATTTTTTATTGGCTTGATACCGCTATTCCCACTTTTACTAATTTTTTAAGCGCTATTGAACGTGGGATCAACCTCTGTTTTTATAATATGCCGCTCATCTCTCTGTTTATTGGGGTAGCACTGCTCATTAACCTCGGTGGCTCTATGCTTATTGCCTACCTTTTTGGACAACCAGTAGCGC
>CAMBZK010000026.1 GCA_945872225.1 candidate division TM6 bacterium UASB124 | reverse complement strand
CTGTCAGGATTGCGGCAATTGAAGAAGCGGATCCGTGTATAAAAATAACATTACAGCGCTTGTATGCTGCCATGGAAGCAGTAACGAGGCTGCCTTTAATCAGCAAGGCTGACCTAGACCAAATGGCAGAAGTCATGCCGAGTGATGCCGACATAGATAGGCTTACAAGCGCGTACTCTTTTTGCGATGAGATAGTTCAGCTTTTGCAGGAGATCGCTACGGATCAAGCTATTGTTGAGGATAAGCGGGTGGTATTTCAAACTCTAGCAGATGTCTTAAAAGAAAAAGTAGCGACTATGCGCCGTGCAGCGGGGCGCGCAAGACATGATGATGACGATACTGGGGCGGGCGGTTCTGATGATGGTGCTGTAGTTGGGGGTAAACGCCGCCACTAAGCGAGTGAAAAAGTTGGTTGGATAAATAATAAAGGATATCCATGAAAACTATAAATCGTTCCATTAGAAAAATGCTTTTACTGTCGATTATTTTTACAACACTAGCAAGCAGTCAGCTGCTTGCTAGTGTTAAAGAGCAGGTCGCTCAAGCAACTAAAGATTATGCCGCCACGCATGTGGCTGAAAAAAAATCATTTGATGATTTAGTGAATGTTGCAAGTGAGATTCCAACGATTGTTCTCGATATACGGTACGCAACTGATAATAATTTTACGGGCAAGACTGTTTACACCCAGCCTGTCTGTTATTTGCGTAGAGCCGCGGTTGAAAAATTAAAACTGGTGCAAGAAGAGCTGAAGCTGCAGGGCCTTGGGCTAAAAATATTTGATGGCTATCGCCCGTACGATGTGCAAGGCGTATTTTGGAAGCTGTGTCCAGACCCTCGTTACGTTTCTGACCCTGCTAATGGCTCAAAGCACAACCGTGGTGCAGCGGTTGACTTGACCTTGATCTCGTTAGCAACGGGTGAGGAGCTTGAGATGCCATCAGTCTTTGATGACTTTACTGAAAAAGCGCATCGCAATTATGATGCGATGACTCCCGTGGCTGCAAAGAATTGCAAACTGCTTGAAGACGTTATGACAAAGCACGGCTTTAAAGGCTTTTCTTTTGAATGGTGGCATTTCAACTTTAAAGGTTGGGAAGAGTACCCATTGTTGAATGTCTCGTTTGAAACATTGGCGGCAAATTAATTTTTTAGTGGTAGTCTTTGCAAGACTGATAGTTTAATTTACCCTTCATAGCCGATGCCATCATAATCTTCTTCGGTTCCTGGAAATTTTTTACTGATAGCATCATTAATGGTTCCAGGGCCGAAGTAAAGAGGTAGTGGGCCTGTTGTTGGTATCAGTGGTATAGCACGAGCGTGCTTATTGCTAAAAAGACCAGCGGTTCTCTGGTCGTTGCTCCAGTACATTCTGGGGAAAGTGGAGATGCTTCTTGTTACTGATGAATCACCTGCTCCTGCAGAAACAGTTGCCGATGCGCCACTAGCACCTCCGGCTCCTCCTGTTGGTACTGTATCTGAATCTAAGTTTTCATAGCGGAGGTATTTTCCGTGGCGACTTTCTGCCGCAAGGCTAATCATTTTGTCAACCTCTTTATCATTAATATTGTAGCGAGATAGTCTTTGTGTGTCGATCCACCAGTCTATTTGCTTTGGAGGCATTAAATTTAGTTCATAGACTTGTAAGCGTGAAGTTTCAAAATTGCCGTTAAACCAAACCTTTGTAAATCCTTCAGCAAAAAGGCCTCGTGCATCGCTTGCTGTCGTCAGCGTAAGGCAATTTGGTGCATCAATCAGATTAATTCCTTGGCCCAAAAAAGCTTGAGTAGAGATATCTTTAAAAGCGATATGAGTACGCCATGAAACTGGAGCTGTAAACCCATCTTTTAATACTTTGCATGGTGCAACTTGGTCTTGATGTCCACGCATTAGCATAAAGAGATTATTTTTTCTTAAAATTTTTGTTAGATCATCGCGGTGTATGGTCTGCAGGGGAAATTCTTCACTACTGCGTTCACTTGGTTTCCACGGTATGCGCTCTAGTGATACGCCACTTAAAACATCGGTAGAGTCAACAAAACCAAGTTTTTCTGCATCTCGGGTACAGCAAAAATCATTCCATTCGTATTGATGCGCATTACATAAGTGATGACCCGTGAGCGCGTTTTTGTACTCGACTCGTTGAAAGATGGCATGTTTATCGTTAAGTAGATTTTCTGGGTCATGGGATGGAGCAATTCCTCCGTGGCAACATAGCATAAAACGAGTTTTTCTTGCGATTTCATCATAAAAACCCAAGAACAGAGCGCTTGGTAATGACGTGCAGAAGTTTCCATAGCTACTATAAATATCGTTGAAGGAATAAGGGTATTTACAACTTAGTTCATGAAGAAAACCATAACGATTTGTTAGCCCATAGTCTTCATGGTTGCCTCGCACAATATGTACGTTATCCCACATCCTCGTTTTTAGTTTCAAAATGGTATAGATGCACTCAATACCATGCAGCCCGCGATCTACCATGTCTCCCAAAAAGACTAAATGAACATTTTTTGCAAGGTAGAAGTCATCATTTATGTATCCCTGTGCTCTCATGGCTAATAAGTTTCTCAGAAGTGCATGTATACTGCCATGAATATCGCCCATAAATAGCACTGTTTGTGGTTCTGATTCATGCGAATAGATAACTTTTTTTTCTACAAAAGCTTCTTTTCTATCCTGAAAATCATTTATTCCATTACTGAAAAATGGAGAAATGTCAGCATTCAGCCAGTTTTCAGTGAAGGAATAAGGCATATCGGTATAACTGAAGACACTGATGTATTGATCAAATAAATCGTTTAGTGTTTCCGGGGGAATTATTTTTGAAGTAAATGCAGCTTCTCTGCTCAGTGTTGTAAGAACGTGAGCAGCATCACTAGGAGCTGCTGCTGGCGGATTGAACACTGCTTCGGGAATATTTTTAAATATGGTGTTCGCAAATACGGGTAGTGTTTCAAGCTCTTCTTTGGTATAAAAACTACGTTCTGGTTCTTCTGAAAAGCCAGGCTCAACAAGGCGGGTATCTTCAAGTAATCTGTCTAAATCTTCAGCTTTTAATGTCGAGCTCGCTGTAAAAAGTGGACTCTGGCCAACTAGTATGTTGGCTAATACCAGAAAGGGTAATATTTTTTTTCTCATGGAAATCATTGTCTTGTCCTATCAAAATAATTAATTACACATACATTTCTAATTGTAATTAATTTAAGGCGGGAAAGCAATAATTTAGGACAAGTTCTTTGGAGTCCATTCATGATTTAAATTGTTTTAAGAGCGATATGGGGTTATTTGCTGGCTTTTTCAATGGTACGAATTCCTTCGACATATGCCTGGTGCATGGGGAAATCATCAGGCATAAACTCTTCTAAAGGCACCATTTCTGCCTCAGGATTTGTAGAAAGCCGACAGGCGATACGGCTTTTTTCTTCATCTATCTGATCAAAAGTATCGTGTTCAAAGAGACGATTAAGAGCCTGTTTGTACAGGTTGAAAACGCATTGTTTATTAGCGGTGATATGAATTTGTTTGAGGTCTGGATGTTCTTCAAGAAGATCTACTAGGCAGTTGAGGGTAATGTGAGCGCTTTGCATCTCAAAAAAGTGGTTTATGCAATCAAATTTACTGGCTTTGGCTGGGTTGTAGCAACACTTGCTTGGGTGACGATCATCCAGAGGGTTGTTGTCTAGGGGCGAGATGATGAGCACTGAGGCTCTGATAGGCGGTGCTTTACGTAGATCTGCGGCACGACTGCTGGCCGTACATTGAGCCTTTAAGAATTCTTGGACAATGTTTCTATAGGTTGCAACGAGCACCGTTTTTTTTCCAGGTGTTTGAAATGCGCCGGAAGGCGTTTTGTATGTTGTTATGATCCATGGCAAAGTGCCTGCTTGTTCCCCACTATCTGATTCAGCTACTTCTGGCAATGCTGATAAAAAAGCATGACCACCGAGGCATTTTCTTGCACCACAGCCTTCGTCAAAAGGCGCTGATTGTGCTCCTCTGTCGGGTGTCATGACAAGGCATGGCTGCGCTAGATGCTTAAAAAAAGATTGTTCTTCGACGCTTACTCTATACTCCTGCAAGCAAGGCCTGGCAGTAACCACAACCGTTTTTAGTGGTGCAGGAACTGTTTTTGTATCAAGTTTTCCTAAGGAAAGAGTAATGTATTGCCCTCTTGTCGTAGCCGCACTCGCGTAGTTACTCATAATGAGCATGCTGATAAAAATGATACGGGTTATATTCACAACGTTACCTTTTGGCGGTTATGAAATGGTGCAACAACTACGAGATGTTTTGGCGCCATTATCTTTTAAAAAATCAGCTAGTGTGTTATTCCCATTGTGTACAGCAAAATCACAAGCAGTCTCTGCGTGGTCATTTTCAATGTTAATTATCGCTTTTAAGCCGGTACTGAGAATTAATGCTGCAATCAAAATATTTGGTGCGTAATGCAGAGCTGTGTTGCCAGCAAAGTCTCGCTTTGTTGCAGGATATTCATATTTTTTGTATTCATTTATTAACGTCTCAATAATCTTGAAGTATGAATTTTGCGTGTGCTCGACTTTTGTTGCGTTGTAGCCAATAATCGCAAGCATCAACAGTGTTTGTTTTTTTGGCGTTACGGCTGCCTGGAGCGCTTTTGCATCAAGTGAGTCGACTGTTGCTAAAAAACTGGCGTGTTGATGATGGTCTGCAATCATACCAGCCAGCAGCGTATAATCTTGTTGGGGGTTACTTAATAAACAATAGCTGGGATCAGCTGTGTATGCATTGTTAAACACTGTCAATGTTAGCATAAAAAACAGATAAGGTAGTCGGGTTGTTGTGCGCGGCTGGGGCATGAAAAAATCTCCTCAAAAATAAGTTTAAGAGGAACAAGATACCATGTGCTGATAGCTTTTTACTAGTCCAGCTTGACTGCGACTTCTGCGAGGTATTTGAATCGATCGATTAGCACTACTTTTTTAGGCGCTTCTGTGAGAACTGTGATTCTTTTTCTTTTTTAACTTGTATAATTTCTATGCTTATGAAAATATCAGCTGCACAGTGTTTTTTTGCATTGGTGTTTACGTATTATTTTTATTGTTTATGGATAGGGTGAATTATGAAGCAGGTGAAGCTATTTTTTACAGTGGGGATGGCGTTTTTTGTTGGCTTGCATAGTGCTGGCGGAGAAATGCAAGTATTAGATAGGGAGGTAGTACTTCAGCGTTGTCTTGCATTGGGCCTTAGGCCTATCGGCAAAAAAGCTGGGGCTCGTCGTGAGCCTAAGAATCGCAACTCTGTGGCTGTCGCAGGTAAAAAAAGAAAACCAGCAGAAGGAGCAGTGGCTGACAATAATGTAAGCTATTGTAATCCGGTTGCTGTTGGGCTTGTTCTTGCGGCTGCGGCCTATGTTGCTTCAGCTGGGGTTTGCGAGCCATTTGCGCTCAGTGAGCTAATTGCAGAAATACACTGGGCTGCTCGTCGCGCAGGAATTTGTTTAGCCGATTCACTACAGGAGTTAGGCTCTTTTACGCTTGAGCAACTAGCAGTATTGCATCGCTACCTTTCAAGCTTGCCCCCTCAGGAAATTTTTGGTGCACGGATTTTTTCCATAGAGTTATTTCGTGAAATGGTACGAAATAATGTGGCTGATAACGATAGGGCAAGAGGGTTTGTTGTAGATGATAGAAGATAACATTGAAATAACGTTGATAGTTTAAAAAAAGAGGCGCACTTTTTATGGGGCGCCTCTTTTTTGTTGCTTATTAAGCTTTATACGTCCAAGTTACGTACAAAGTGTGCATGCTTTTCAATGTAGCTACGACGATCTTCAACCTCTTCACCCATTAATGAGCAGAACCATTGGTCAGCCTTGATGGCATCATCAATAGTAACTTGCACAAATTGGCGTTTAGCAGGATCCATGGTAGTTTCCCAGAGTTGCTCTGGGTTCATTTCACCAAGCCCTTTAAAGCGTAAAATCGTCATGAGTGATTTTGCTGTTTTTGCAATGAGCGCCGATAGGTTAAGCGCGCCAGTAGCGGTAGCGATTGGCTCTTTTCCTTGCACTGCAAAGGTCCACTCATGCGCCTCTAGTTGATTAATCCCGGCATACAGACTGAGTAATTTACCGGTCTCTTCACTATGGAAGAAACGGGCAGGGACTTCCCAGCTGCTTTTGTGTTGTTTAAAAATAATGACTTCTTTAACAACCAAGGCTGCACCATCGACCACCGCATCCGCAGGCTCTTGGGTGAATGAGATGCGGTATTGTGGGAATACAGCATGCATTTTGGCAACGAGCTCTTCAGTGGTATGGCTACCAAGTGACCAGTTGAGGTTGTGTAAGAATACAATCAACTCGTGTGAGTGATGAGTTGAGACTTCAAGCAGCTTGGTAAAGCGCTCGAGCTCTTCTTCGTAGGTACGCATGTCTTGCAAAAGGGTGTGCCAGGTTTCATGAGCAAGTTCTTTGCCGTCTACCGTTAAACAAGCGCCGGTCTTTGCCCAGTCGTACAAGAAGCCCCTAAATTCGCTTTCATCCTTTAAGTACCGTTCGGTACGGCCAACTTTTACTTTGTAGAGTGGTGGCTGTGCGATGTAGAGGTACCCGCGGTCGATGAGTGGGCGCATGTAGCGGAAGAAGAAGGTCAGCAGCAGGATGCGAATGTGTGATCCGTCGACGTCTGCGTCGGTCATGATGGCAATTTTATGGTAGCGAGCTTTGTCTGGTAGGCACTCTTCGTTACCAACACCACAGCCGATTGCTGTAATCAAATCGCGTATTTCATTATTTGCTAAAATGCGGTCAAGGCGCGTTTTTTCAACGTTGATAATTTTACCCTTGAGAGGCAATACTGCTTGCGTAAAACGGTCACGGCCTTGTTTAGCTGAGCCGCCTGCAGATTCTCCCTCTACTAGGTACAATTCTGTTTTGGAAGCGTCTTCTTCTGAGCAGTCAGCAAGTTTTCCTGGCAATACCGAAGTGCCAAGTTCGCTTTTACGGCGCGTTAATTCACGTGCGCGTTTAGCTGCGGACCGTGCTTGTTGTGCCAGTACTGCTTTTTGCAATATCTTTTTAGCCGTGGTTGGGTTTTCTTCAAAGAAGGTATCCAAAAACGCATAGGTCCATGAGTCAACAATGCCTTTGACTTCGCTGTTGCCTAAGCGTGACTTGGTTTGTCCTTCAAATTGAGGCTCTGGGACCTTGATGCTGATGACGCATACAAGCCCTTCACGAACGTCTTCACTGGAGAAAGATTCGTCTTTGAGCATATTATATTTTTGGGCATAGCGGTTACAGACCTTAGTCAGTGCTGACTTAAAGCCTGCTTCGTGGGTACCGCCATCCGGGGTGCGGACGTTGTTTACAAAGCTGAAGGTTTGTTCATTGTAGCCGTCATTATATTGTAGTGCCCAGTTCACAATGTAGACGCCGTCGTCTTTATCAAGTTGAATGATCTCTTTGAAAAGAGGAATTTTTTTGCTATTTACCAGTTCAATAAACGATGCAATGCCGCCTTCAAAATAAAATTCTGATTCTTGGTTGCTACGCTCGTCGCGAACAGAGATGCGAAGGCCTTTGTTCAAAAAGGCACACTCACGGAAGCGTGAAACGAGTGTGTCGTAGATCAGTTCAACGGTTTCAAAAATTGATGCATCTGGCCAAAAGCGTACGTACGTACCGCGTTTTTCGGTTTCGTCAGTTGCTAGTAATGGACCTTGTGGAGCACCGTTTGCATACCATTGACGGTAAACTTTATTATTACGAAAAATATTAAGTTCAAGCTTTGACGAAAGGGCATTTACGACAGAAACCCCAACACCGTGCAAGCCGCCAGAATATTTATAGGAGTCTTTTTCAAATTTGCCACCAGCGTGCAATTTGGTGAGTACAACTTCGGCAGCAGAGACTTTTTCTGTTGGGTGCATGTCAACGGGGATGCCGCGACCGTTATCTTCTACCGAGCATGAGCCGTCAACGTGTAGTACTACTTGAATGGTAGAGCAGTGCCCACCGAGTGCTTCGTCGACAGAGTTATCAACAACTTCCCACACTAAATGGTGCAAGCCTGCCGTATTGGTCGAGCCAATATACATTGCCGGGCGTTTACGTACAGCCTCAAGGCCTTCAAGAACCTTAATTGCACTGGCACCATATTCTTCAGAGTGTGCAGCTCTGCTCTTTTTTTCTTTGTTATCCATAAGCGTTCCTACACGAATTACACTTGCAGTACCTTTGTACCATCACAAAACCTTTCACACGCGGAGCCATTTATTGTACTCTATCGAGCGCTGATTAGCGACAAACATGTGAAAGGTAAGTATAGCAGAGCTAATGCTTAGGATCAAAATAGATGAATAAAGATGCAATGCTAAAGCAAAAAGAAGCATTTATGGGAAAGGCCCTTAAGCAGGCACTTGTTGCGCTTTCACATCAAGAAGTTCCAATTGGGGCTATTGTTGTAGCAAAAGATGGTACGATTATCGGCCGTGGCTATAATCGCATGGAAACGAGCAATTGCCAGTTGGCTCACGCTGAAGCGAGGGCAATTGCACAGGCTTGTAAAAAAAATGGGGATTGGCGATTGAACGGTTGCACAATATATGTTACCCTTGAGCCCTGTTTGATGTGCATAGGGCTTATTCAGCTTTCACGAGTTGATCATATAGTCTATGGGGCGCCGTCGCCGCTTTTTGGTAGCGTGGTAAGTTTTTTAACCCTCCCAACGTACGCAAAACAGTTAAGAATTGAATGTGGCATCAGAGAGCAGGAATGCGTTGCTCTTTTGCAGTCTTTTTTTAAGAGAGTACGAAAAGAGAGAAAGGATCGTGGTGAAAGACAGAGCTAAGTTTGTCGCAGATATACGACAAACACTCCTCAACCGCAAGCAAGAAATGGATGAAGCGCTTTCCAAGCAATCACATGAGAAATTAACTGATGGGGTTGTTCAAGATAGTGCCGATGAGGCGCTTTCATTGAGTATGGAAAAATTGCAGAATTCACTTCAGCAAACTGAAATAGAAGAGCTCCGCCTTATGGAAGAAGCGTTGGTGCGTATTGATTCAGGTGAATATGGTGTTTGCCTTGATTGTAGCGAGCCAATTGCTGAAAAGCGCCTTGAGCACTTCCCATTTGCTGCACGATGCATAGTCTGCCAAGAAGGGGTTGAGCAAAAATAGCGAGCCTGCCGGCGTAGCTCAGTGGTAGAGCAACTGATTCGTAATCAGTAGGTCGTCGGTTCAATTCCGATCGCCGGCTCCATTCATAATGGCAGCTTGTATTTTTCTATGGTTTTAGCGTAAATTCATCATGGATTTTTGACAAAATCTGTTGATGGGTGTAAGCTTCTAACCACTAAATTAACCGCTTCTAATAAAGTGATATTTTACCAACTGTACGATTTATCTAGGTTATAGCGTTATGAACAAAAAAGTCGCATCATCAAACACCCTGCACGGTGTTGGTCGCCGTAAAGCAGCTGTTGCTCGTGTATGGCTCAAGCCTGGAAAAGGCGCAGTCGAAGTAAACGGTAAGAATCTTGCTGAATATTTCGGTACTGACGTAGCTCGAAGCGCAGTTGTATTGCCATTTCATGTCTGCGGCGCTGAAAAAATGTTTGATGCTATGGTTTATGTTACCGGTGGTGGCGAAACAGGCCAATCTGGTGCCATTAAGCTTGGTATCGCTCGTGCGCTTCTGAAATCCAACGAAGCTCTGAGAGGCGTTCTTAGACAGAATGACCTTTTAACCGTTGACTCACGCGTTAAAGAGCGTAAAAAATACGGCCAAAAAGGTGCCCGTAGGAAATTCCAATTCGTTAAACGGTAATCGAATTTTATTACAGCTCCACATCTTGTGGAGCTGTAATTTTTTGTATGGCCTTTTTGTACAGAGAACGAGTAACAGATGTGCGGCATAGTCGCTTATACTGGTAAGAATCTTTGCAAAGATTTTATTTTTGAAGGCATATCACGGCTTGAATATCGAGGTTATGATTCAGCGGGATTTGTGTGTATCGATGCAAAGCATGGTCAATTCAATTTCGACAAAGAAGCCGGTGGGGCATCACCCATTCAACGGTTAGAAAGCAAGGTTCATTTCAATGGTCATATTGGCATGGCCCATACTCGTTGGGCAACCCATGGCACTGTTGATATAGAAAATGCTCATCCTCATTTCAATTGCAATAAAGCGATTGCTGTTGTGCATAACGGGATCATTGAGGGACATGAAGCGCTGCGTGAGCAAATCTTGGCTCGTGGGCACAATGTCGTATCAACAACTGATTCAGAGCTTGCAGCACATTTATTTAACGATGAGTTAGAACAGCGTAAGGACTTGAAAGAAGCAATAATTGCTTTTGTCTCGCAAATTCGTGGGGCGTATGCCGTTATTTTTATGCTGCTTGAGCACCCAGATACGCTTGTAGTGATACGGCATCGCTCTTCAATGGTTATTGGTATTGGCGATGATGAAGCATTTGTTGCGTCAGATTTTATTGCCTTTGCAGATAGAACAAACAAGGTTATTTTCCTTCCAGACGAT
>CAMBZK010000025.1 GCA_945872225.1 candidate division TM6 bacterium UASB124 | reverse complement strand
ACCCGTTTGCATTACCCGTTGTGGCAATTTTTTTGGCGGTGGTGATATGCACTTCAACCGGATTGTTCCTGGCACCATTAAATCACTGCTTTCTGGAGAGCGCCCAACCATTCGTTCAAATGGTTTATTCGTTCGTGATTATATTTATGTTAAAGACGTTGCTGATGCCTACCGCACCCTCGCAGAGCAAATGACAAACCCTGCCGTGGTTGGGCAGGCATTTAATTTCAGCACCGACCTCCCACTGACGACCATCGAACTTGTTGAAAAGATACAACAGCTCATGGGAAAAACAAACATTGAGCCATTAATTTTAAGCGAAGCAACCAACGAGATTACAGCGCAACACCTTTGCTCAACAAAAGCAACAATGCTCCTCGGTTGGCAAGCGCGCTACGGCATTGAACGTGGCTTAATCGAAACTATAGCGTGGTACCAGCATCATCTACAACAACCATCTGCCCGGACTAAGAAACGTTTTTTGCAGGATATGGCATGAAAAAAATATCACTTGTTACCGCTTGCTATAACGAAGAAAACAATATCCCTCAACTGTATAATCGTGTCATTACGGTCATGAACCAGTTGCCGCATTACGATTACGAACTGATTTTTGTTGATAACGTCAGCACTGACAATTCGACAGCTTTGTACCATCAACTCACGCAGCAGGACCCTCGCGTGCACGCTCTACTCATTGCCCGCAACACCGGCAACAGCCAGACCAGTTTTATGGCTGGCATGCAGTACGCCAGTGGCGATGCGGTTATTTTATTTGATGGCGACCTGCAAGAGCCCCCAGAAATAATCCCACAATTTATCGAGCGCTGGGAAGCCGGCTACGATGTCGTTTACGGCGTAAGAAAAAAGCGTAAGGAATCGCTGCCACGTCGCGTGTGCTATTTTGTTTTTTACCGTATGTTCAAACTACTTTCATACCTCGATATCCCCCTCGATGCTGGGGACTTCGGCCTCATGAGCAAGCGTGTTGTCGATGTCATTAAACAGCTCCCAGAAAAAGATTTGTACCTACGGGGCCTCCGCGCGTGGGCCGGTTTTAAGCAAACAAGTATTTTCTATGAGCGAGAAGCACGCTTCGCTGGCGTCACCTCAAATAGCTTTTTTGGAAATGTTTATTGGGTGAAAAAAGCTATCATTAATTTTTCATATAAACCGCTAGAATTTGTTTCACGCATTGCCTTTGGTTCAGCATCCATAACAAGCTGCTTGGCTGCTTTTTATCTCTACCGCCACTGTACAGTCGGTTCCCCAAATGGCTTTCCAACGCTGCTGATGTTTATTTTTATTTTTGGCACACTGCAGTTGCTTGCTTTAGCCATCTTGGCAGAATACATTGCCCGCATTTTTCATGAAGTAAAAGGTCGCCCCCCTTTTATCGTCGCAAACGTAATGCATCACCCGGTAATATCAAATACCATGCAACCTTTCAACCAAAAGGAGCACTATGCCACCTCACCAAAATCAACCCAAGGGACATCATGAATTTGATGACTTTATACAAAATTACCGCAGCAACCAAGATCAACACGTTGCGCTCTCAGGAGAAAGTGGTGCTTTTTTTGCGGACTACAAAGCACAAAAGCTATATGAATGGTTTCCTGTATACCACCATAAATCAATTACCATCCTTGATTTTGGCTGTGGCGATGGCCTTATGACAGAATACGTACACCTGACCTTTCCAATGGCAGAAACATTTGGCGTCGACCCTTCTGCCAAAAGCATAGAAGCTGCCCAAAAACACTTTCCATCTTCTCACTTCTCGTGGTTTGATGGCACCCAAACACCATTTGCCAGCGAAAGCATGGATCTTATTTTTGCGGCTGGCGTTTTCCATCACATCCCATTCCCAGAGCACCAAACCTGTATCAACGAAATTATGCGCATTTTAAAACCTGGTGGGCATTTTGTTCTTTTCGAACTTAATCCATTTAACCCCCTCACTCAACTCACCTTTCGTCGATCACCCGTTGATCGTGATGCTACCATGTTGTTTCCTAAATATGCGCGGCAAATCCTTGCACGATATGGCTCCCCTACCACCAAGTATTACTGCTTCTTTCCTCATTTTGCACGCCGCTTACGATTTCTTGAGCCGTACATGACATGGTTTGGCCTTGGCGCACTATACGCTACGATTATAAAAAAATAAGGGAATGAACCCATAATTCTAAAGGTCATGATGGTTAAAAAAACACTCTTTTTTATGACTCCTACTTTGACAAGAATTCGTACGAAATGTTCAAGTTCGATGTTGGAGCTGCAAGCACACAAAACGCCATCATTAGCAAAGTACCCGCCAGAGGGGGGACCGCACTAGAAATTGGTATTGGCATCTCTAGTATTTTAGAAAACCTCCAACAGTTTACCTGCACTGGTGTGGACATTTCGCAAAAGACTATTGAAACTACTGAGCATTTATTTAAAACGCATCAGTTACAAGGCACCTTCATACAAGCAGACGCTACTAGCTTGCCTTTTGCAGATAACAGTTTTGACGTAATTGTAACCAGCCATGTTTTTGAGCACATAGAAGATGATGAAAAAGCATTTAGAGAAGTTGCTCGCGTATTAAAACCAGACGGCACCTTCATCATGCTTGTTCCAGGCAGTCTCGATGGTACTGCTCCACAGGAAGAATGGGAAAAATGTGGGCATTACAGAAACTATAACAAAGCCGAAGTACTACGCTTACAAAAAGCCAGCAGTGATACACTGCTCTTACAAAGTATTGAGTATAAGCACAAAGTGCATAATTTACTTTGGAACAAAGGCAAACATATTATTCGCTTTCTTAATTACCCAATCAAAAAATGGCTCTTGCGAGATAATAAAGATGTCGAATCAAGAAAAATATATCAACGCCTTTTCTTGCCTGCTTTAAGTCTAGGCTTAGATTGCTTAGATAAATTAACCCACCATAAAGAATCATATCTTCTTGGTACAAAATTCAACGTCTTAGCTGTCTTTAAAAAAATTGTCACTGACTCAAAGCCTAAGGATATATAATGGCGTATGGCAAAAAAAAAGGCATCCTTCTGATCGCTATTGGTCTTCTTAGTGTTGTTTTTTTATTGCTAGGCCTAGCAATTACAGAGTGGGGGTTTTTACACGATGACTACGGAACGCTATGGCACTCTGCGCAAATCGCATCGTGGCATGATTTTTTAAACCTATTTTCAGGGCCAGGCATGCTTTCTGTTGTACAAGCATCAAATTGCATTCATCCAGAACAGTCTTTTTTTGCAGTCATCTAGCGCCCTCTTGGGTGCGTGCTCCATGCCCTTCAAATATTTTTTTTCGGCTTTTCTGCCTATGGGCATTTTTTATTTACTATCTTTTTTCATGCAGTTAATACCGCTCTGTTATTTTTCTTATATTCCCAAATACTCTCACGGAATGCTGCAATCTGGGGCGCTGCATTTTTTGCATTTCATCTCAGTGGATGGAATTGGCTAGGCTGGATATCTGGACAAACACACATCATTACGCTAACCATGATGCTTTTGCTTGCTATCATGACTTTTTATTTCATCCAGACAAAAAATCATATATTGCTAGCAGGGATAGGCTTATTACACCTCGTAGCTTTATTTTTTCGTGAAGATCCTATCGTATTTCCAGTACTACTCATATTCATCTACCTTTTTTACAAGAAAAATTTTCCTATAATAGCTCGCCTAAAAGCAGTCATTATGGTCTCGACAATGACAAATCTATGCTACCTGCTCGTAAGAAGCATGTCCTACCCTCTTGAAGCAGAGCGCAAAGGCGGCAACTTTGCTATAAAGCTGCTTGTTGATTTTATAATGGAGCTTCCCAATCGCTTTTTTGATGCTGTAACATGCATTGTTGACGTTACGAATTTAGCTTGGATGCCAGGAGGAAACAGACTCCTAAAGGGGATTGCTATCATATTTATGACGTTTCTATTAGGATTTATACTTACTCGGAGGGTTAAGCTTAAAGAAATCGCTTTTTGTTTTTTTAGTACATGCCTACTAATGTGGCCGATGCTCGTCCGACATTATTCATCGCGCTATTTGTACAGTGCTCTACCAATATTATGTCTACTTTTTGCGTTAGCTCTTACAGATAGCTATCAACAATCCACCCGGTTCCTGACCTTCAAAAAAAGCCTCCTGTGGCTTTTTCTCGCCTGCTCAATGGCCATACTGCCGTGGCATATGAGGACACGCGGGCAACTATTGCATGCATATAATCAGGCATTTATCGACCTCGCTGCAGACAAATCACTTCGCAATAGAAAGGTCTGCTTCCTAGGCCTGCCATACGGCGTTTTCACGACGGGCAGCGCGCAAGCACTATGGATGTATGGGCTGCCGACAAGCACCCCCGTCTATTATGACCGCAAAACATTTGTGTGGACAAAGGGCCTTCCGTCAAAAAATTTGCTGGATATCAAAAAGATTGAGGGCGGATTCCGCCTCTCATCTAAAGACAGCTCTCAACTATGGTTTTTACTCCTAGATCAATCCAAAGACATGGGAAAAATTATTATTAACGCAAGTGATAGAGCATCAGAAAACATTAGCTCTATCGATTTTGTTTTGCATCCTGCATGGCTAGAAAAAGACCTTTTGTTTATCACATGGGATCAAGAAACACGTAATTTCAAGGTTTTGACGTAGAGGTGGAGGAGATAGTTTTTACTGTAGCCTGAGCTCAATGCTAGCGCAAACCACACACCCTTTTAAGCACTATGCCACCTCAACAAAGTGATCACCATGCTCATCATAAATTTGATGACGCTACAGGGAATTACCAAACCAATAAAAAAAACCAGCCCATTGCGTTTGCCGGCGAAACCGATACTTTTTTTGCACACTATAAAGCCCAAAAAATTGCGGCTTAAACGGAGAACCCGTACTTCATCAAGCTGCTCGAGGAGGACAAACAACAATGGTACAGCTATTACTTTTAAAGGGAGCAAGTCCAAATTTACAAAATAGACTAGGGAACACCGCATTGCATGAAGCCATTTTGTGAGGTCATCTTGACATAGCTTGCTTGTTGCTTTCTAACGGCGCGAATCCTTTACTTAAAAACACTCATTATAAAACCCCACTAGACATTGCTGTTCAAAACATTGAGAGATCAAAAGCAGACCTTGATTTTATTGATGATATTACTATGTGGACAGAGCGTAGAAAGAGTCATTAATTGGTCTTTTTCAATTAACCAGTTGAAGAAAAATCTCCGCTATTGGACAGGGCATACACGCCTGTGCTAGGTTTGCTTCACCGTAAGTGAAATTAGGCAACCCATTTCAAACAATGCACGTGATACGTATGAAACGAATTATGATTATTGGCTCTCCTGGTAGCGGTAAAACAAGCCTTGCCAGAGAGTTGGCAACAAAAACAAAACTTCCGCTTGTTCATCTTGATCATTTGTATTGGCTACCTGGTTTTGTTAAACGCGCTGATGATGAGTTTTTAGAGCTCGTTATGCAAGCATGCAGACAAGATGCTTGGATTATGGACGGCAACTCAATTAGCAATCTGGCTGAGCGCATCCCCTTTGCTGACACCATCATTTTTCTTGATATCCCTCGCAAGACCTGCTTGTGGCGGATTATTAAACGTAACTTCACCTCAATTTTTACGGGTGAAGAATTTGCTCCCGGCTGCCCGGTACGAGCTCGATGGGGCTTTTTACAATGGGTATGGCATTGGGAAGAAAAATACCGCGACGAAACCTTGCGCCTTATTGCCACCGCTACACAGTCTAAAACAATCTTGCTCCAAAGCCCTGATGAGGTTGCTGCTTTTTTGGCAAAATACTAGGCAGCTATTAAGCCACCTCTGAAATACTTAATCCACACTCCCCAGCATCATTCAATTGATAACGATAGCTAAGAATAAGTGGATCAGCTAGCGGCTGAAGTTGAAATTCAATTTCTTGCTCAGCGGCAGGCTCATAAAGCTTATAGGAGACAACATTATCTTCGAATAATGCATCATCGATGTTAAATTGCAAAGTGTGTATTTGCCAACGACCAGGCAAATACAATGGGCCAACGTTATTGTTTGTTAAAAAGCCTGAGGATATAACCACATACTCATCGGTATGATTTGAAAAATGTATAATGAGCGTCCTAGGCTGAAGGCTAAGTGGAAAGAAGAAACAGGCCATAAGCACGCTTGCTTTTAATATATTCATATAAAATGTATCACTCATCAGATAAAATAGTTTCTACCAAAAGAGCCTTCTTGCCATCTTGGCCTAAACAATACCGATACTTCAAATACAATGGGTTAATACCAGCAGGTAGGTTAATTGCTTGCATCAAAGAATCCCAGCCAGAAGTTGGCCCTGCTTTTATTCGATCAGAAAAAATTTGGGCATCATCTACCTGAAAAGGAAATTCTCTCGACTTACCTGGCTCTAACAAAAAGATATAGCGCTCCCAAGGCTTTGAAGAAATATGGGCAGATTCATCAGTTTCATTAACCCATGTCACAAAAACATGCCGAGCATCAAGTACTTGTGCAAGTAAACTGAATAACGGCAAGAACAGAAATATTTTTTTATTCATATAAAATTACTCCGTAACACCAACACATGGCCTTGGCGCTATTTGTGACTGAATGCGAATCTCGAACGATCCTGTTTCTTCGTTAAAACACATAAAATAAGTTATTTGCAACGACTCAGGCCCTCCTGGAAGGGAAAATGTGCGCTCAACAAAATCAAAGGCCGTTTTGCAATCAGCAGCTGGCCTGAAAAATATCCTATCTTCAAAGGGATAGCCATCAGGCAAAACAACGGAGTATGAGTGAAAACTGCCTCCAAGGCCGCTAGGCTCCAATCTAAATGTGGCCTTACTGCTACATGCCAAACAATACGCCGCCCGATCAGTCTTATTGCAGAATGTAATCGTCAGCACACGAGCATCAAGACCAACTACCAAGCTAGCCATTATGATGAAAAGCAAATAAAGTGTTTTACGCATGTAACATTCAACCTGAAATTTATGCTGTTAATCTTTGACAGGTCGCAATTATACTCACCAGAATCACCTGCGTCAAGCTGCGCACCAACCTACAAAAAGCAGCGGCTGTGTAGCTAGAAACTCGTACTCCTGGGCAAAAAACCTTTTTTTTACTATACTCCAAGCCTGCAGATTAAAGTGTTTTACACCCCAAAAGCTAGGGCCTGTCATGGATCGCATACCATTGGAACCACAGTACGACCATTCTCGTCATGAATTAGAAGCGCAAAATTTATGGCGTAACGAAAAGGTCTACAACTTCGTCCCTGATGCCACCAAAAAAACCTTCAGCATCGACACCCCACCACCAACCGTGTCTGGCTCATTGCACATCGGCCACGTTTATTCATACACACACGCTGACTTGATCGCCCGCTACAAACGCATGCAGGGCTTTAATGTCTTCTATCCAATGGGCTTTGATGACAACGGACTCCCGACCGAACGCTTTGTAGAAAAAAAGAATGCGACTAAAGCGCACTTGATGAAACGATCAGATTTTATTGAGCTCTGCCTCCGCGAAACTGAAACAGTTGAAAAATTATTTGAAGACCTCTGGCAACGGCTTGGCCTCTCCATCGACTGGACTACGGTCTACTCGACTATTTCAGCCCCAGTCCGCCGTGTTGCTCAATACGGCTTTTTAGATTTATACAAAAAAGGGCTTGTATACCGCAAAGAGGAGCCTGCACTCTACTGCACCACCTGCCGCACCTCAGTTGCTCAAGCAGAACTTGATAGCATCGAAGTTGCTACGACCTTTAATAATATCGTCTTTACGACGCAAGATGGCGAAGAGCTCATTATCGCAACAACCCGTCCAGAGCTGCTTCCAGCCTGCGTTGCCGTTTTTTATCACCCTGAAGATACCCGCTACAAACACCTGCAAGGCAGCTTCGCGCTCACCCCCATTTTTGAAAAATTGGTAAAAATTATTCCTGACGAAAAAGTCGACCCAGCAAAAGGCACTGGCCTTGTTATGTGCTGTACCTTTGGTGATGTGACCGATATTCACTGGTTCAAAACACACAAATTGCCTTTTGCACAAGTTATTGGCCTTGATGGCAAATGGACTACTATTGCAGGACCACTCGCTGGCTTAAACGTTCATGAAGCACGCAAAAAAACACTCGAGCTGCTTACTATTAATGGGGCATTGCGTGAGCAAAAAAATATTACGCACAACGTCAACACCCACGAGCGCTGCAAGCAAGAAATTGAGTACCAAATCTTGTCGCAATGGTTTGTAAAAATTCTCGATCACAAAGATGAATTTTTAGCTTTGGCTGATAAAATCAACTGGTACCCAAGTTTTATGAAAGCTCGTTACCGCGACTGGGTAAGTAACTTGAACTGGGACTGGTGCATCTCTCGCCAGCGCTTTTTTGGCATTCCGTTTCCTGCTTGGCACTGCCAAGGGTGCGGGCACACCATCATCGCTGATGCGGCAATGCTGCCACTTGACCCACAAGAGCAGTTACCACCAAACCCGCATTGCCCAAAATGCAACGGCACCAACCTGCAAGCAGATACTGATGTGATGGACACCTGGAATACTTCAGGGCACACCCCACACATCTTGACCAAATGGCCTGATGCCCCCCGTGAAGGCGTAGAAATGCCAATGAGCATGCGCCCCCAAGCACACGACATTATCAGAACGTGGGCATTTTACACCATCGTCAAAGCGCATTACCACAACAACACCATCCCGTGGCATGACATTGTTATCTCTGGCCACGTACTTGCTGGCAAAGGCGAAAAAATATCCAAATCAAAAGAGAATAGTAAGCTAACCCCTGAGGGCTTGCTCAGCACGTATCCAGCAGACGTTATTCGTTACTGGTCTGCCTGCGGACGCCTTGGCACCGATACTGCTTTCAGCGACAACCAGTTGAAAATTGGCCAACGCCTTGTAACCAAAATGTGGAACGCGTTTCGCTTTATTAATGAGCATGTTGACTTGCAAGCCGTTACCAAGCAGCCAGTGCAAGATTGCCTCAATCAATGGATGCTTGATAGCTTAAGCAACGCCTATAGTCGCTACCAAACAGCCTTTGATAGCTATGAGTACCAAAGCGCACTTGAAATTGCTGAACGCTTTTTCTGGCAGGATTTTTGTGATAACTATCTCGAGTTAGTTAAAGACCAGTTCTTCAATCCCGAAAAATATTCCGCTCAAGTTTTGGCTGAAACTAAGTTTGCACTGAGCGAAGCTGGCTTTGCCTTACTCCAACTGTTCGCGCCATTCATTCCGCATTTGACTGAAAGCCTGTACCAAGCACTTTATAAAAACAACGAGCAAAGCAACTCGTTACACCTGACGCTGCTTGATAACAAGCGCTTTGGTTATGCATTCACCGGCAGCAAAGACCTCATTAATCTGGTGCTCGATATTGTTGCCCGTAGCCGCAAACTCAAGAGTGAAAAGCAAATTTCACTTAAAACTGAACTGGTACAATTGACCATTCATGTTGCAGACGAAACACTCCGCGAGCAGCTCAAAACTCAAGAAGCGCTAATCGCTGGCATCACCAAAGCAAAAGCGATTGTGTACACTCTTGGTGTTTGTGAAACCCCATCGCTTGAACAAGGCGAACACGGCCTGGTAGCTTGCATATGATTACCATTCGCAATACGCAACGCACGATGCACATCAAAACTGCTGCTCTTAAAAAAACCGCCCAGGCTATGCTTAAATGCCTGGGCTACGCTGACTTTGATTTGGGCATCTGGCTGACCACGAACAAAACTATTCGGCACTACAATAAAACGTTTCGTGGCAAAGACAAGCCAACAGACATTTTGTCATTCCCATACCACGAGCAGCTTAAGGCTGGTGAAAAAATCTTGGTCAGAGAGCCAGAAGATAAAAATATTGGTGACATTATTATCTCGCTGGAGTATGTGCAAAAAGACGCTATTGTTCGTTGGCGGCGCGATTTTGATGATCAAATCATTGTTTTACTTGCGCACGGCATTGCTCATCTGCTTAATTATGACCACATCAACGATGATGATTTTGCTGTCATGCAAAAGGTTGAAAAAAAATTGCTAAAAGCAGTTGGGTTTAAAGATACTGCTGGTTAAAGATTTTCTGAATATAAAAAGGGAGAACGAGATGAAACGGCATCTATTTTTTTTAATAGCTGCGGTGATAACGCTCTGGACAGAAGAAGCAAATACAGCCTTGCGTCGGCTAGCGCCTCCAGCAGCAAAGCTACTAGGTCTATCAACTGCACGAAAATATAGTATTGTTGATGTAGCAAGAACCTTCCCTAGTAATCCTAGTAAAGCACCAAGTACGACGAATAGGCATCCATTATCCACAGCAGCTACGCTTTCCACTGAAAAAGGCGATCAAACACAATCGCCGCTATTTAAAGCAATCTTGAATAATGACGCAACCGCCGTAACCGACCTGCTCGCAAGGGGCACAAGTATCTACCCTGTTCATCTAGATGTAGCGGTTGAAAAAAATAATCCTGCAATAATTGCCCTTTTGAGAAGACGTCTCCTTGAGCAGCAACATGCAGAGGAATTGCGACTAGGCTGCTAAGCAAGCTAGAATCAAGGCATATTTTTTCTGAAGAGAGTTTTTGAACATAGATGTGCAACCATCTTTAAAACAGTCGCACATCTATTATGCACCAATTGCATCTGCTTTTCTTGCTCAGGACTTTTAAAAAGTAGCGAAAGTTTCAACTAGATCAATATATTGATCAATTAGCCACACATTGTTTTTAGACTTTAAAATACCCAAAACAGCCTCCGGCGACCGTTTTTTCTTGAGATATTT
>CAMBZK010000024.1 GCA_945872225.1 candidate division TM6 bacterium UASB124 | reverse complement strand
ATTAACAGCTAATTCGCCTTCAGCATCAAGTACATGCAAGCCTTCAAAATTGCCACCAGCAACGTGCAAGTCATCCGTAGACAAAGAGTAGCCATTGTAGGTTGCATCAGTCATAACTGCTAATGCTGAGGTCCAATCAATATTTGCCCACTCTGTTTCTACGCCGTCTACTTCAAGCGCTGCATGGAAGCCATACAAGTTGCCTGAGTGGCTTGAACCAGCATGCTTCAGGTAGATTGATCCTGAACCACGAAGATTAACTGTTCCACGTACCGGTACGGTAGTTACACGAGGATCAGCAGCTACAAATGTGCTTACGCTGTCGCCGTCTAATGGGTTGCCATCAAGGAAAAGGCTTGGATCGATACCGTCAACAATAAATGCTGATGGGTTACGTTGCTTGAGCAAGTATGGTTTGTCTGTTGCCCAGTCATTGAATGCCATTGGATCGACATCGTTCAATGCACCACTTGCGTGATCAAGGAACGTGTTGTGGTAAACATCGATCATGCCGTTTACGCCAAGAACAAAACCTTTGCGGCAGTTTTTGGTAGCGTTTTCTGGGTTTGCTGGCAACCATGCGGTTGTTGTATCAACAGCATTGTAAAGGTCCCAGTAAGGATCGGACATCAACTTACCGTGTGATTGCACATCGTTGACTACCAACAAGCCACGACGTGTGGTTGCTGCTTCTGGGTTGAAAGAAGCTGGAGAGCCTGCATTGGTAAACGCAAGATCATCAGTTACGCGTAAGGTTGCGCGGAAACCAGCTGGTTTTGACAAGTCGTAATTTACGCTGATGTTTTCAACCGAGAGGGTTTCAATGGAGTCATCATCATTTGCTGCAACAAAATGACCAGCAACAACAACAGCGCCATCGTTAAATGGATACTTGTTGGTTACTTTTGCAAATGCAGGGTTGAGTGATTCTGATTCTGTACCAGGGTACAAGAACTCAACAGCACCGGAGCGATCATAAGCGCCACGAATAACAAGAACCAAGCGACCAAAACCCGCATTTGATGGGTCAAATGCAAGGATACCGGTGCCGCTAGCAGCTATGCCTGTATCATCACCTGACAAGTAGCTGATCATGGAGTTTGGACCAACTTCAATGGTGGTGTTTAAATCTTGAAGATCATCACTGAATGCTGACCGTTGGAATACAACTTTTGCATCGGTTGCATTATTCGCTTGATCCATACACACAAATACTTTGGTTCCGCCAGCGCTTGCGCTAGGTGCGCCATAGTTTGCATCATCTTGAAGAAGCAGGCCTGTGTTAGGGTCTACAGCAACTGGATTTTGTTCGTCAGTATCGCCATTAAAGGTGATCTTGGTACCGCCATCCATTTTGAAAACCGTTTTACCAGTGCCAACAAAACTAACGAGCATGTCTGCCCAGTCAGAGTTATCGTCTGCTGTTCTACCACGGAATTCAAGGTTAGCAAAGCCGTTTACGGTAATTGTTTTACCGGTTGGGGCTTTGAATTGAATGTGTGCTGGGGTGCTGCTGTCAGAATCTGTAGCACCATCAACTGCTTCTGGTGTGCGGAAATATGGCTGAATGATGACATCTTCGTAAACGTTAACAATCACGTTTACGGTGGATGCATCGATTACTACGTTGCCACTTACCTTGAGTGGGCAAGCAACTGGGCTATCGTCAACGAGCACTTGCTCTGAATCTGCTTCAGCGCTGGTATACAAAGTACCATAAATATTAAGCTCATTTGCGCCATCTGTTGTTACAGTAGGGGCAAAGCCAGCGTTGAATGTCGATGTTGGTGTATCATCAACGTGGACTAAGAGGTCCGTGCTGTCGGTGATAACGTCACCACCAACATAGCCGGCGCCGTAAAGTGCAAAGCCATTATCGTCAACGCTTGTTCCAACTGGCACCCAATCAAAAGCGCTAACGCTTAAAAAAGGCAAGCCAGCAAGCGCTGCGGCTAATAGCACGCGTCTGAGGTTTTGCTTCATAAGATATTCTCCTTTTTAGGAATACTTTCCCACACTACCACTACTCATAAATTTTTAATCGTTGCTCAAGCAGCTTTGTAGATGACTCCTCCTTTCACTCTCCTTTTTATTTTTTGTCACGTATGTGTGATAACGAATTTGATTAGCAAATTGCAAGAAAAAAAAGAATAAGCACAAGGGTTGCTTGTTGCCCTAGTTGATGTCAACCAAGCTGTATTTTGTGTGGAAGAAGGGCTTTGTGCGTAAGCCAAAGGGCTCACTGTGCCAACAGGATAGTGGCTGATCATGAGGTCTCCTTTCTCTAATCTATGCTCTCTTTTCAATTTCTACCTTAGCGCTCGATGGCCAAAAGTCAAGGTTTGTAATTGCACTACTTCATGGCTTGTGTGCCTGCTTAAGATATCCAATTGGGTTTAGTTATCGCCTTAGTCGTTGCATGGTAAATCACGGTTTTTTCTGTAGACTTTACAAAATGTAGTTTAAGGTTAGCTTTAAGGCGCTTTTTGCAATTGAGTTACAGGTGTAACGAAGCGAGACAAGAAAAGTAAAGATTTTGAAAAACAGATTGGACCCCGCAATGAAGAGACACTCTATCCCTGCGTTTTCACTGAGTCGACAAATCGAACAGCATAAAACAGCCCTGCTTGGCGCTCTAGAGCAGGTACTTGATAAACAGGCATTTGTTGGTGGTGCTTTTGTTCAAGCGTTTGAGCAGCAACTTGCTGCCTACCTTGGCAGTGAATTTGTGATTGGCTGCAACTCTGGTACTGATGCACTATGGATGGCGTTGCATGCACTACGTGTCCCAAAAAATGGTATTGTGCTTACCACCCCTTTCTCATTTATCGCTTCTAGTAGCGAAATAGCAACGTTTGGTGCACATCCTGTTTTCATTGATATTGAACAGGATACCTTTAATATTAGCCCACAACTCTTGGCAGCATGGCTTGAAAAAAATGCTTATTGTGAAGGCAAGACAGCGATTCATAAGGCTACTGGGTTTCCGATTGTTGGCATCATTCCTGTTGATTTGTTTGGCCAATGCGCAGATTATCGCATACTGCAGGAAATAGCTGAGACCTGGAACCTGTGGATTATTGAAGATACGGCGCAAGCAATTGGTGCGACCTTTGGCGAGAAAAAAGCTGGGACCCTTGGTACGATTGGTGCGTTTTCTTTTTACCCAACAAAAAATTTAGGTGCTTTTGGTGATGCTGGCGCTTGTGTTACCAATGACCCTATTTTGGCTGAGCGCTTGTTACAAGTAAGGCAGCATGGTCGTAAGGCAACTGGCTATGATTATGAAGCATTTGGTATCAATAGCCGCCTTGATGCTATGCAAGCTGTTGTGCTTAGCCAGCGGTTGCCCTTGCTCGAGGGCTTTAATGATAGGCGCCGTGCCATTGCGCAGATCTACAGCAGCATGCTAGATGGTATCCTTGGTTTGCAGCTACCGCGTGAGATTGCCGGGCACCATGTTTTTCACCAATACACCGTTCTCGTAGATGATTCTAAAGGGGTTAGTTTGCGTAATGAGCTTGAAAAATATCTTGCCGGTATCGGTATTCAGGCACGTATTTTCTATCCGCAGTCACTGCAGCAGATATCTTTCTTGAATACCAATGCAATGCTAGCTACTGCCTGCCCGGTGGCAACAAAGGTTGCAGCTTCATGCTTGTCTTTGCCAATGTGGCCAGAAATGACTGATGAAGAGGTGTTGGCGGTGTGTGATGCTGTGCGACAATTTTTTGTGCAACCAGCAGCTGCTCAGCAAGTGGAACTGTCTTAACGGCAGCAAAAGAATTAGCAATTTCGTAAAAACCGCTCCTCCTGAGCCTGTCGAAGGATGCCCCGTTAGGGGTAGAAGAGCGGTTCAAATTAAAATAGGTTGTGATAAAATTGGCGTTAATTTCCGCTTTCCCACGCCTGCGGCGCGTCCTTCGACAAGCTCAGGATGAGCGGAAAGTGGGTAGCCCCTCCAGATATCGAATGATATTAAAAAATGAGTATTCTCCATGACAGGTAAATTAATCACCTTCGAGGGTATAGACGGCTGCGGGAAAACGACCTTGGCGAAGGCTGTCTACACCGAGCTGAGCAATCGGCTGGGAAAAGAAATAATTTTTACCAAAGAGCCAGGCGGGACG
Source organism: candidate division TM6 bacterium UASB124 (assembly GCA_945872225.1). Classification (GTDB taxonomy): domain Bacteria; phylum Babelota; class Babeliae; order Babelales; family RVW-14; genus CAIKAH01. Next base: position 6,729 of record CAMBZK010000024.1, on the reverse strand, counting down.
CCATTGGGCCAATCCTTGCGCACCATTTTGCAAACACAAAAAAGCATCGTGTGCGACTTAGCAGAGTACCTGCTTTTTGCCGCTGACCGTGCACAGCATTTTGTGCAAACTATTATGCCTACGCTAGAACAAGGTGGATGGGTACTTGCTGATCGACTGGCTGACTCTTCGCTGGCCTACCAAGGATATGGGCGGGGATTATCGACAGAACAAATCAGTGCAACAAACGCTTGGGCGATGCAGGGCAGAGAGCCAGATCTTACTATTTATGTACGCATTGATGTTGAGACCGCCTTTGCGCGTATTGCCAAGCGGAACGAAACCCTGACCTCATTCGAGCAAGAAAAACGTGCTTTTTGGCAGCGTGTTATTGCTGGTTATGAAGCTATCTTTGCACAGCGCACCAATGTGTTAGTGCTTGATGGTAACCTTACTACGCAAGAGCAGGTTGCCTACGTCATGAAAAAACTTGAACAGCTACAGTGGTTATCATGAACTCAGTTCCAGCTCAACTTATTGTTGGTCAGCGCGACGAGTTAGTGGTGCATGCAACACAGCTCGTTCGGGTTGCGCTTTGCCCCCAACAGGGGCAGAATAACTGTTTCTGTACAGGTTGCCGCTGGATTAATAATCGTCAGCATCCGGCGTTGGTTTGGCTTTGTCCTGAGAGCGATTACACGCTTGAAGACATAGAAATTATTTTTGAAAAAACGAGATTTAGTTTAGATGATGGCGCCCAGTTTTTCTTTGTGCTGGAAAAAGCTAACCAGCTTACTCCAGCGACGGCCAATCGCTTGCTAAAAACGCTTGAAGAGCCACCAGCTGGGTACCATTTTTTACTACTTACAACCAATGCTGAAGCAGTTATTGCAACTATCAGATCGCGCTGTGTGCTGACACAACTTGCTGCCGCACAGGCTGATGATGGTAGGCATTCATTGCTGGCCTATTTTTTAAATGTGCATCAACAAGAAGATCCGTTTGCGTTTGAGCAAGAGCTTAAAAAACAGGCGCTTGACGATGCCCAAAGTGCTGCGTTGTTTGAATTGTTGGCTAATGCCGTTGCGGCACAATACAAAGACGCTGTGCTGGCGGCGGATGCTGCCTTGATTGTGCAGTGCACTGTTCGTCAAGAGCTGATTGAGCGTAACATGCGTCGTTTACCGCAATCAGGTAGCAGTGATTTATTTTGGAAGCAGCTGTGGCTCAGATGGCACCTGTAGTTAGACAATTGCTCGATCGCTTCGCGAGGTACCTGCTGACTTTTTTACAAACACAATGCGCGCTAACCATTGTCTCTTTGCCGATTATTGTGTACTGGGGGCTTGGCATCTCTACCGTTGCGGTTATTGGTAATTTATTGTTTACACCGCTTTTAATGTTGTTTCTGTTTGTTTGTACGCTAATATTTTTTGCAGCGCTGTGTCAGTTGCCTCATGGGCTGCTTGATACAGTCTTGAACCTCATTACCAGCCTCTGGCACCAAGTTCTCAGTTTCAGCGATCAGCGCTGGATAATTTATTGTGTGCGCCCGCATGTTATTATTTTGGCTTTGCCGGTACTTGCTCTCATTATTTGTCTTCGCCACCGCACCATTTGTACCACAGGGCGCCGCTTGCTAGCCATGGGAAGTATCTTGGTTGTTTTTTTGGGCTACTGTAGTTTGCAGCAGCGGTATACGTTGTATGCATACCCAACAGCAACACTGTATGAAAAACTATATGCTGTTGTTCGCGCTGATAAGACCTTAATCGTTTTGGACCATGGCTTTTGCTCAAGAAAAAAATCGCCTGACAAGGTGGTAGATTTTCAGGTGCTGCCAGTACTTGCGCAGACGTACGGCAATATCCCGATTGCCGAGTACACTATTTTAAAGCCGACGCGTGGCAGCATGAAAGCAGCTGAGCAATTTTGTAAAAAACTGGCTGTTACTCAGGTTGTATTGCCTTATTTTGTGGCGCCGCCAGACAAAAGTACGTGGCGTGCCTATTTTGATTTGATCCGAACACTTGAAGAAAAGGGTATTCGCTTGGTGCGATACAGTCCAAACTATCTAAAATGGTGGCGCTACAAATTACGTAGCTGGTCCATGAAAGAATCGCCATTAAAAACGCATTTATAGACAAGTGAGCATAGGGGCAAGTGCAAGTTGTGCTGAGTGCAGAGCTGATGCAGCGATTGTACCGTGTTGATACCTTCGGGCATTGTCGCCATTTCTTGCGGTAATGTTGCTAGCGTTGCGCCCTGAGCAAGTAGTAAGCCAGCACGATAATTTTTGCTGGTGGTGCTTGATGCGGTTAATACTAAGTCGCCAAGGCCAGCAAGGCCGGTACTTGTTGCGGGTTGTCCGCCATATAAATTAATGAGCAAAGCAAGCTCAGCAAAGCCTTGTGTAAGTAAAAAAGCGTGCATATTTTCACCGCCGCCGTTGCCGTGTGCAAGTCCGGCCGCTAATGCAATAACGTTTTTAACAGCTCCACCAACTTGGACCCCAAGAATATCGTTTGTTGGGTAGACTTTAAAATACGGACACTGCAACAATTGTTGTGTTTCGCTCAGCAGTATTTGATCTTCACATGCCAACATGGCTGTAGTGAAAGCACTTGCGATTAGCTCTTTTGCAAAGGTTGGGCCAGCTAAAATAGCTTTTGGTAGGTTATAGCCAAAGACTTCATCAAGTATTTTGCTGGGTAAAAGATTGGTTTGTTGCTCTATTCCTTTACTGAGCAAGAGCCAAGGGGCTTGAGGTTTTTTGTTTATAGCGTGTAATTTTGTAAAAATACCACGCAGATGGGCAACCGGTATTGCTTCCACCAGCCAGTTGGCGCTTTGTAGTGCTGTTGCCATATCGGCTGTTGCAGCGATGTTCTGATGAAGTTCGGTCTGTGGAGCGTAGGTTTTATTCGTATGATGCGTGTTAATTTCTTCAACAATAGTTGTGTTGTGTGCCCAGAGTGTAACCTTGTGTCCGTTATTGGCTAGTAACTGTGCGATAGCAGTTCCCCAAGCCCCAGCGCCAAAAATAGTAACTTTTTTGTTCATGAGCCAAAATTACGTTTGATGGCATGGAAATCTTGTAAGCAACGTTCAAGATGTGCTTCAGTGATTGCTGGCCAGTATTCATCAAGAAACATAAACTCGCTATAAGCTGCTTGAAAGAGTAAAAAATTGCTGAGGCGCTTAATGCCGCTCGTCCGTAAAATAACGTCTGGAGGTGGTGTTGTTGTCCAAAGAGCATTGCTTACGGTTTCTTCATTAATATCATCGACGTTGATCTTGCCATCTTTAACAAGTTGTGCGATTTGCTTTGTTGCGTTGGCAATTTCGGCGGTAGCGCCATAACAGAAAAGCAGGCTGACCGTTAGAGCCTTGCAGTTTTCTGTTGCTTGTTCAATGTGCTCAAGGTCTGCCTTAAAAGCTTCAGGAAAAAAAGAGCGATCGCCTACGAGTTTGACGCGAATATTTTGTGCTAAGAAATCAGGGAGATTTTTTAAAAGGATCTTGTGCAGCATTGAAAATAAATTGTTTTTTTCGCTGTCTTTGCGACGGAAATTTTCTAGCGAAAATGTATAAAATGAAACAAAGGGAATATGTTTTTTTAAACAAAATTGTAGTGTCATTTTAAAATTCTCTACACCGCGTTCATGGCCGAGCAGAGCTGCAAGTTTATTTTCTTTTGCCCAGCGTCGATTACCATCTGGAATTATGGCAAGATGTTGCATGAAGGATCCTTTTTTTATCTATATGCAGGCACGCGCACAGACAACAGCCTAGCGAATTTTCTATAACTTGCAATCTATTGTGCTGCAGCATGATGCATAACAATGAGCAGGGGTTTAGCATTCTTGGCTTATAAAGGGTTTGTTATATTTTTGATAAAAAGCCGCAATAAATTGACTATTTGACACAATGCATGTTTTTTGGTATTTTCGATAAAATGTATACATTACAAAGCATTATAGCGCATAATGCACCTGGGTGGGGATTTTTAAAGGAGGATGCAACATGGAACATGTTAAAGGTAAAATTAAGGCCATCATATTTGATATGGATGGTACAATTATCAATACAGAAGCCGCTTGGCAAAAAATTACGCTAGCGCTGCTTTCTCAATACGGCATTACCGATTTAACCAATGAGCAACAGGCGCTCTTGAGGTCTTTTTCTGGTATGGGAATGGCTCCAGTAGCAGAACAGTTAAAGCTGCATTTTAATTTAGCTCATGACATCGAAACTATTATTATGCATAAGACGGCGATAGCCAATGCTGTTCTTGCCGAGCACATTGAATTTATCGAAGGTTTTGAGCTCTTTCATGCACGCTTGCAAGCATCAAATATTCCGACAGGTATCGCTACCAATGCAATGCCAGATAACTTGCGGGCATTAGCAAAGCAGTTTGATTTTGAGCGCTATTTTGGTGCTAATTTATACAGCCAAGCTGATGTAGATTATCGCCCAAAGCCAGACCCGGCACTGTTTTTGCATGCAGCAGAAAAGCTTGGGGTGAAGCCCGAAGAGTGTTTAGTTTTTGAAGATTCAATGCCTGGTTTCTTAGCCGCTCGTGCTGCTGGTATGAAGTGTATTGCGATTAAAAATGATCTTAACCACAGCTTTTTAGAAAACGTGCACGAAGCTATCAGTAACTATCATGAAGCCGAAGAAGCAATTAAAAAAATCTAAGTTCTTGTCAGTTGTTCAATCCCTCCGCCTTCACGAGCGAGCTTGTCGACAATCAGTGAAATTTCAGTTGCCAAGAGCGCTCGGCTCAGTGGGGTTGGGATGACTGCAGGATCAAGTGTTGCTGCTTGAAAGAAATCTGAAAACAGTGTGTCGTGTCCCTTGTCTTGCGTGTTTGTTTTCTTAGAAAAGGCTGATGGAAGTCCATAGCCCTTGAGCGAATAGTAATCATCTAAGACAATTGTATTGCCATCAAAATACACTTCCATATATTCTTTGCCCGAATTGCTATTGCCAAGTATGGTATATAACAAACTGCAGATAGAGCCATCACTAAAGCTAATGATTGCATGTATGTTGTCTGTTATGGGCATATCATTTGTTTGATGTCTCAGCGGAGCAACCTGAATACTGGTTGGCGTGGCATCAGTAAAAAAGCAAAAAAGTTCAAAAATATGACAAGCTTCTCCAACAATGCGGCCTCGGTGCAAATCGCTCTGAATCCAGTGGTCTTTGGGTAAGTAATTTCCGCTCATGCGATACGTGATGACGAGTGGATTTGTGCGATTTTTTACAACACTCTTGATCTGTTTATTGAATGGCGCATGAGAGCGGTTAAAATCAACCGCTAAAAATGATTGCGGATTATTTTGCAAAAACCGTTTGATATCATAAAATTGATCAAAATTTACGGCCAATGGCTTTTCTACCAATACGGCCTTTCCTGCCTGGAGACATAATTTCACTTGTTCAACATGCTGTGCATGGGGTGTTGCAATAACAACAGCATTGACGTCATCATCGGCGGCTACTTTACGAACATCGTTACCAACGCGCAAGGCGCCATATTGTCGCGCAACCGTCATAGCGTTTGCAGCGTCTGCATCAACAATTGAATGAATCGATACTTTGGCGATACTTTTAAGCATCGGCAAGAGGCGTACTTTTGCAAAGCCTCCAGCGCCAACCATTGCTAAGCGGATATCGGTAGTAATGGTTTTAAATGTTCGTAGTGGCACAGGAATGGGAGCTTCTTTTTCTTCTTCTACTACATCATCAGGTGTGTAGCGCAATACAATACCGAGCGCGCCTGTTTTTTGTAAAAAAGAATAACCGGCAGCGGCTTCGTGTACAGGGTATTCACCGATAATGAGTGGGTCAATATGCAAATGTCCTTGCTCAATAAGCTCTAAAATATAGGCCATATTGCGGCGCTCAGTCCAACGTACGTAAGCGTAGGGGTAGTCTTTGCTTTCACGTTCATATGAAGCATCATAGCGACCAGGGCCATAGGAGCATGAGATAAGTAAATCTATTTCTTTTGAGTAAAATGGTTCACGATCAAAATCAAGTTTGACGTCACCAACAAGAACAACCTTACCTTTTCTTCTGGTAAATTGCATTGCTTGCTGGATGATGTGCCCAGTACTTGCTGCAGCAGTAATAATCGTAGCATCAACGCCATGATGCGCTGTTTTTGATTCAATTTCTTTCGGGATATTGTCCGTGAGCGCATTGAGGCATACGTCAGCTCCGCTTTGCTTTGCTAGTGTAAGGCGATCTTGGCGCAGGTCGATGGCATAGACAAAACAGCCTGCACGTTTTGCTAGTTGGACAGTTATCTGCCCGATCAAACCAAGGCCGATAATGCATATCGACTGACCAAGTTCAAGCTGTGCCCGCCGGATGCCTTGCAGTGCAATTGCTCCAATTGTTGTAACGCTAGCTTGTTTGAGCAAGGCTGCATTTTTGACAACTACAACTAATTGTTGGGGCACGGCGACTAATTCGGCATGGTTGGCAAAACCTGCACCAGCGCAGACTACGTAGTCACCAATGCAGATTCCTTCAACAAGGGCCCCCGTTGCAACTACTTGTCCAGAGCAGGCATAACCAAGCGGTAAATGTTTATTTTGGCGTTCACCAAGCAGGGCAATCGTGCTAGCTAGGCCGTGTTCTTTGACGGCTCCAAGAAATTTGTCACTACTGGCGCTAATGTTAGAGGTAAATTTTTTTAGCAATGACTCACTAGATGATGCAACCGTTGCA
>CAMBZK010000023.1 GCA_945872225.1 candidate division TM6 bacterium UASB124 | reverse complement strand
TAGAATAGGGGTAGTTGTAGAAGTATTTTAACGCACAAAGGATAATCGTGTTGATTCATAACACATGTACGCCTCTCTGCAGCGACTGCGCATCAAGCCGCGGTGGAAATACTTCATTTGCACAACAAACCTATCTTTCTTACGTTTCTTTCTATTACGGCTGCTAGCCGTACTATTTTCTCAGCTTTTAAGTAAGCACTTCCACTCATTTTTGTTCCGTATGTAATGTGCCGGCGCTTTGCGCTGGCAGCAATTTTCCATGCTGATTTTTTCAGTTTAGGGAGTTTATTATGATTTCATCAGTACGTTTATCACTTTTTATTGGCGGCATTTTCGCCATCCTTGGTCTTGCAAGTTTCTTTAGCAACAAGCAACACCAAGCGAACAAGACAACCATCGGCATTCTGCAATTTGCTTCTCACCCAGCCCTTGATAGGGCAGTTGAACACTTCAAGCAGGCAGTTCAGAAAAACCTTGGTCGCGAAGTTTGGTTTGTAGAGCGCAACGCACAAGGGTCAGTCAGCCAAGCACAGCTGATTGCCCAGCAGTTTCATCAGGACCAATCGCTTGACGCGATACTCGCTGTTGCTACGCCAGCAGCACAAGCCTGTGCCTTTACGGAGAAGAAACGGCCTATTTTCATAACCGCCGTCACCGACCCCGTAGCTGCAGGTTTGGACAAAACAAACAACAATATTTGCGGCACCGCCGATGCCATTGATGCGCAAAAGACGGTCGATTTGATCAAGCAGTTGGTTCCTCAGGCAAAGACCATTGGGCTTTTATTTAACCAATCAGAAAGCAATGCAGTCATCACCGGCAGACAACTTGCTAAGCAACTGAAAAAAAATGGCCTTACGGTTATCCAACAAGCAATTGCTCAAGAAAGCGATCTATTGCTCGTTGCAGAGCGCCTGCTCACCCGTACCGATGTGCTGCTCACCCCAATCGATAATACAGTCGCTGCTACCATCACACTCTTGGCAGAGAAGGCCATCGCCCATAAAAAGCCACTGATTGTCTCAGACAACACGCTCGTAGCAAAAGGGGCCCTTGCAGCGGCAGGCATTGAATACGCTGTAGCCGGCAGAAAAGCTGCGGAACTTGCTTGTGATGTTTTAAGCGGCAAAAGCACCACGAAGATGCTGGGTTTTGTGCAAACACCTGTAGAGGCTTTTTGTATCAACAAAGATACCGCAGCCAAAATAGGCCTCGCGATTGACCCCACGCTCGCTAGCATCAGTAGGGTTATCAAAAGCACACAGCGTAATACTTAAGCAAAACCTCGGGTTTAAAGGGCATTTTTGTATATTTTCGGCCCCCACTTTACTAAGTCAAATAGAATTAGTAAAGTGGGGGGGTAGTTGTAGAAGTATTGTAACGCACAAAGGATAATCGTGTTAATTCATAACACATGCACGCCTCTCTGCAGCCACTGGGCATCAAGCCGCGGTGGAAATACTTCATTTGCACAACAAATCTGTTTTTTCTTCTCTTTTTGCTTTTACGGCTAACAGCCGTATTTATTCCCCCAGCTTTTAAGTAAGCGCTTCCACTCATTTTTGTTTCGTATGTAATGCGCCCCCTAGGGTGCCAATATTTTTTCATGCTGATTTTTTCAGCTTGAGGAGTTTATTATGATTTCATCAGTACGTTTATCTCTTTTAGTCGTAAGTGTTGCCGCCCTTATTGGGCTTGCAAGCATTGTTAGCCACAAGCCAAAAACCAATGCTACGATTATTGGCATTTTACAATTTGCCTCTCACCCTTCACTTGATGAGGCTACCGAGCACTTCAAACAAGCAGTGAAGAAAAACCTTGGCAAAGACGTCAGCTTTATTGAACGCAATGCACAGGGATCTGTAAGCCAAGCACAACTGATCGCAGAACAATTCCACCACGATGAATCACTCAGCGCGATACTTGCCGTTGCTACACCAGCAGCACAGGCCTGTGCCTTTATTGAAAAAAAACGGCCGATTCTCATTACCGCAGTAACTGACCCCATTGCAGCAGGCTTGGATAAATCAAACAACAATGTTTGCGGCACCACTGATGGGATTGATACAAAAAAAATGGTTGCTTTAACCAAGCAGCTCGTGCCTCAAGCAAAAACGATTGGTATTTTATTCAATCAGTCAGAGGTCAACGCCGTTATTACAAGCAAACAGCTTACTAAAGAGTTAGAACGACAGGGCATTACGGTTATTCAACAGGCATTTGCCCAAGAGAGCGATCTACCACTCGTTGCAGACAGATTACTTCAACGCACTGACGCTCTTGTCACCCCGATTGATAACACGATTGCGGCAAGCATGAGCATGTTAGCCCAGAAGGCCATTGCTCTCAAAAAAGCAATCATTGTCCCTGTCAACGCCTTCGTAGCGCAGGGAGCCCTTGCTGGCGCTGGCATTGAATATACTGTTGCCGGTAGAAAAACTGGTGAATTTGTCTGTGATATTTTAAACGGTAAAAAAACCACGCAGGAGGTTGGCTTTGTGCAAACACCGGTAGAAGCGTTCTGCATCAACAAAGACACTGCTGCAAAAATAGGCCTCACCATTGATCCAGCGCTCGCAAGCACGAGTAGAATCATTGGATTACCACAGGGAAGACGATTATGATCGACATGCTTATAACCATTCTTGAGCTCGGCAGCATTGCCAGCTTGGTGACCAGCAGCGTTTGGCTGACGTCAACACTACTCAAATTTGAAGATCTGGCTGTTGAGGCAAGTTTTTGCCTTGGTGGCGCGATAAGCGCACGTCTGCTAGTTGATGGCCATGGTGCATGCGTAAGCACACTCATTGCTGTTGGCGCAGGATGTCTTGTTGGGCTGGCACTCAGCCTGCTTAGTCAAAACCTTGGCATGAGCAGCCTCATGGCGGGCATCACGACTGGCGCAGGGCTGTTTTCATTTAACTTGCTTATCGGCTCTTCAAATTTATCAATTGCTCATGTTGATACGCTTTTCACCGCAGTCCCAAGCAGTTTGGTACTGCTCCTTGCATGCGCAATCGGTATTATTGGGCTAATGCGATGGCTTTTAACCACAGAGGTTGGCCTCCTGTTGCGCTCTGTTGGCGAAAACCCAATGTTACTCACCAGTCTTGGTAAATCAGTTTGGTGGTACAAAACAACACACCTGCTCATTGCCCATATCCTGTGCTGCTTTGCCGGATCACTTTTTGTGCAGTACACGGGCTTTTTCTCAATCTGGACAAGCGTTGGTATGCTCATCACGGGCATTGCGGGAAGTATGATCGCCAAAATGATTTCCCCTGGCTTTGGAGTAAATATTTTTATTGCCAGCGTGCTGTACCAGGCGATACTTGCCTGCAGCCTAAGCCTTAATATCGCGCCAGAATGGAATAAACTTATCAGCGCACTGTTACTCATTGGACTGATTGCCATTGAAAGGAGCTCTCGTGCTGCAACTGAATAATCTTTCTATCAAAAGAAATAAAAACCTCATCATTAATAATGCCTCAGCGCTGGTTGAAAAAGGCTCATTTATTGCCATCACTGGCCCAAATGGCACCGGCAAAAGCACGCTGCTCACGACCATCGCTGGTCTGCACCAACCATCTGCTGGGAGCATCTGCCTAGGTAATATTGATATAACACAACAGTCAGCAAAACAGCGCGCAAGGAGCATTAGCTTGCTACACCAAGATCCAACTAAAGGGACTATTGGCAGCCTGACCGTTGAAGAAAATCTAGCGCTGGCAATCCAAAAAGGAGCGTCAAGCTCACTAAAAAATGGGTTGAAACAACTTGCTACGCATCCGATTATGGCGACACTTCGGCAGCTTTTTACCAACCATGAACGATTGCTCAAGCAAGAAGTCTGCACGCTCTCTGGAGGGCAACGGCAACTACTTGCTGCAATTATTGCCACAGCAAGCCGGCCTGATGTTTTGTTGATGGATGAGCCAACGGCAGCGCTATCTCCTGCCGCTGCAAAAACGCTCATGGATTTTATTGAAAGCTACCGCTTGCAAAACCAGGTAACGGTGCTGGTGGTGACGCATGCAACTAATGTAGCTGCTCATAATTACTCAGCCATCTGGCAAGTCTGTGATGGAAGCATCAGCGTAATCTAAACTACTGCCGCCCAGGGGGTTGTCCTAGCCCTCTGGGTACCGGTTCTGGCAAAAATTGCGTCAATTTTATAGTAATGCCATGATCTGACGACTGTTTACAACCTATTTCAGGCTATAACTTATGCTTATTTTGCATAAATAATTTAATAAATTATGTTTTTAAAGCATAAATATATTGCAATTTTATAGCCATACAGCATAAACTAATCTTAGGACAATAAGTAAAAAGCCTAAAGGGTTAGTTAATGAAGCATCTTTCTAGCAGCGAAAAGCTCTTTCTTGATGAGGTTACCACGGCGGCAAAGCATCTGTTGCATACGGTGCGCAAGCTGCACGTTGGCACCTTTATTAAAACTATTCGCAAGCAACTGAAAATGACACAGTCAGCGCTTGCCAAACGGGCAAAGGTACCACAATCCACCATCTCACGGATTGAACAAGAAATCACGGACCCAACACTATCTACCCTGACCGCTATTTTTGAAGCACTCTCTTGCGAGCTCGTTATTGCACCTATGCTCACAGAATCGATCGATAGCCTTTGTCGAAAACAAGCTAGAAAGATTGCTGAGCAGCGTGTACAGTATTTACGAGGGACCATGAACATGGAAGATCAAGAACCCGACAAACGCCTACTTGAAGAATTAATCAAAAAAGAGACTGAAGCATTACTACACAACCCCAGTGCAAAGCTCTGGGAGGAGTAAGGAGATACGATGCTATTCGACTACCCAATAGGGGCAACGCCCCTCAATGATTACAGCGGGTTGATACCAAAAACAGTCTTAACACAACACGATTTGAACCGGGTTGAAGCAGAAAATATCTTTGAGGCGCAAAGAAAATATCTTTTTGGCAAAATCGCGTCGCCAAAATACTGGTTCAACATTCCAACGCTAAAAACTATTCACAAAGCAATGTTTTGTGACGTCTGGCAATGGGCGGGCGAATTCCGTAAGTCAGTCACCTCTATCGGGATTGAACCATACAAAATATCCTACCAACTAGGAGAACTCTGTGCAGACGTCGATGCTTGGGTTCATAACTGTGATGGTTTAACTATTCTGGAACAAGCAGCGCGTATTCACCATCGGCTTGTTTTAATCCACCCATTTGAAAACGGGAATGGTCGCTTTTCACGGCTTATAGCTGACCGTTATCTTTTGGCATTTAACTGCAAGCATCCCGAATGGCCTTATCTTGAAGACAACGGAGGAATTCGTTCTGAATACATTGCAAGCCTCAAGGCCGCTGACCAAGGCGACTATGAGCCGCTATTGGCACTTATGCATCGCTTTGGCGCTCATGAAGCAGCAATAACTAAAGGGAAAATAGCGTGAAACGAACAGCATTAAAAACATTACTCGAGCAGTACCATCCAACAGCACCAGAAGAGATTGATGCAAAACGTGATATGCTCACGTTTCTTGCACAATACAAAGACTGCTTTGAACGAACACTCGAGGTCGGCCATTTTACCGCTTCATGTTGGCTACTAAGCAAAGACGGCTCGCACGCACTCCTAACGCATCACGCCAAGCTTGGCTTTTGGGTACAACTTGGTGGTCACTGTGATGGTGACCCTGATGTGCTTGCTGTCGGGCTCAAAGAGGCACAAGAAGAGTCTGGTATCATGGGCATACATCCGGTGAGTGACCAGCTTTTTGATATCGATATCCACCTGATTCCTGCACGCAAACATGAGCCTGAGCATTATCACTACGACGTACGCTTTCTACTGCAAGTGACCAGTGATGAGCAGTTTGTCGTCAGCCATGAATCAAAAGAATTACGCTGGGTAAGCAAAGATATTCATTCGTTACCTCCTGGTAGCGAGTCGGTACTGCGCATGTTTAAAAAATGGCAGGAATTTATATCATGAGTCAGCCGTGGGTAGCTGAACATGAGGTCGATGAGACGCTTGGCAAAGAGCTTATCGAAACGCAATTTCCAGAACTTGCACCAGCAGTACTTGTATTTGTTGGCGAGGGCTGGGACAACACCGTGTATCGCGTTAATGATCGGTTTTTATTTCGGTTCCCGCGCCGGCAGTTCGCTGCTAACTGCGTTCCGCTAGAAAGCTCGATGCTGCCGTACCTGGCACAACACTTGCCACTCCCCATTCCTGAACCACTTTTTTTTGGTCAGCCAACAACGACCTACCCGTGGCCTTTTTTAGGCTACAATTTTCTTGCAGGCAAAAGCGCCTGCAGCGCGCGACTTACACGCACAGAAAGAGTTGCTCTAGCCAAGCCACTTGCACTATTTTTAAAAACACTGCACAGCAGACCACTTGATGAGGCACTCAAGCAAAGTCTGGATCACGACAAACGCCGCCGCATTTTGGACGTGCCATTTCGTTTGCCCACCGCGCGTGAAAATATATTAAAAATTAAACAGCTTGGGTTATTTACTGGCTGCAAAAACCTTTTAGCAATCATCGACAAGCTAGGCCACATTCGAGACCATGAGCCCAAAGTCGTCGCCCATGGCGATTTATACGCCCGTCACTTGCTCATCGGTGATCAACGCGAACTGGTCGGCATTATTGATTGGGGAGATCTAGGCTTTATGAATCCAGCCGTTGATCTTGCCATCGTATTCAGTTTTTTGCCTCAAGAAGCACATACTCTTTTTTTTGAAGCCTACGGACCAGTGAAGCAAGAGACTAAACAACTTGCCTGCCTGAAAGCGCTGTACCACAACGCAATCATACTTTGTTATGCTCACTCTATTGGTGACGCTGATTTACTCCGTGAATCTCAAATGGCAATGCAGCTCATTGCAGAAGTAAGGGCAATTAGCTGATGCAACACCCGGGGTCTGAGCTGGGATTATCTGTTTGAAAGACCGGATCGAAGCGCCCTATCCGATCAGAACAACGCCTCTGCGCACGATGAATACATTTTGCTATAGCATTAAAATATTCCTCAGAACGCTTAGCAAAAAGTTTAAGAAGCTTATTTTCTTCTTTAGTTCGTCTATCATACCGCTTTGCAAGTACTACTTCTAGCCGATTTTTCAAGTCTTTATTCCAAATAGTCTCAAGCCAAGCAGAAATCATGTCACCCTGCCACCAAATAATTAGCTCGCCTTTTTCTTTAGACTTTTTTCGTTGTTTTCTGGTGAGTGGGCGAATTCTATCAATCGCCTGAGACATCGTTAGATACTCTGTCTGGCTGACACGATACAACTCGCCAAGACGATCAAAAGAGAGTGTTTGGTCTACAACTAATCTGGCTCTTATCGCCTCAAGATCAAGATTCAGAATAGCCTTGTAAAACTGAGCCCTCGGGTGATCAGGATCGTCTATTTTTATGGGAGTAAAACAAGATTTCAACCAAGTTGGCGCAAGCAGCACCATAAAAAAAAGCAGCTGTTTTATCTTCATACAAAAAATGTCTTCACCCAACAGGACGCTCGGCAGCTCCACCAGCAGCCCTGCGTCCATCTCCTGCTCCAGCTGAAGCATCCCCACCGACACTAACACGTTCTCGAGCAGCATCTATCGCATTTTTAATACGATTATAGCTTTTACTCAATAGCGGCATAAATGCAGAAATTTTTTCGCATTCTCCCTCTGAGCGCGCTACCTCTTTTTTGATCCAAATCGCTCGAATTTCATTGCCATTTTGCCTGCCAAAGTCTTCGCGGCTAATAATACTGTCAAAAAAAACAGATCTGGAAACATCACGTTCAGCGTAGATAAACGTCCCATCTGTAGCAATGGCATAATAATCAGGATACTGCTTGTAAGTGTGTTCTTCTTGAATTAATAGCAAGCACTCATCTAGGTTTCGCTCCTTAGCTATCAAATAATACTTGAGCTCTTTATTTTCATATCTTAACAACTCAGGATATTCCGCAAGCAACTGCTCAACCTTGTCAGCCTGATAAAGTAAAATAGCCATGCACAAAGACTTCATCGCATCCGCTTCATGCAAGTCGTCACTTGCCGCGGCGTAAAGACTGCCAGCAGTGTTAAGCAAAATAGTGAGCAATAAAAAAAGCCGCCTAAGCTTCATGCCAAATCTCCCTGTTCAAATAATAATTTTTGTGTTTTTTTACCCACGCAGCTCTTCACGATAGAACAGATAAACACCTGCAAAAATAATCGCGCCGGAGCAAGCAACTGGTAAGGTTAGACGCTCAGACAATAAGAGCCAACCAAAAAAGGTTATGAAGACCGGTGTAGAAAAACCAAGTAGTGAGGCAAAGCTTGCCGAATAACGCTTGAGGGCATAACCGTACGACGTAAAGCCAAACACATTACCGACCAGCACGCTGTAAGCAACAAGGCCCAGCAACGCGGGATGACCAAGCGCTACGTATGAAAGACCATCTTCTAAAAATACTGCTAGGGTCAAACCCATAAGCCCAGAGAGTATCATGGTAACCGCATTCAACTCAATCGGCGAATAGCGCTCTTGCTTCAGCAGCCGCTGTGCAACAAGCCAGCCAAGGCGACTCAGCGCCACCGCACCAAATGCGGCAAGCTCTGGAATTGAAAAGCATAAGAACCCATGGAGTGACTGCTCAACGGGTGAAGCGCTCAAACACAACCCAAGCGCGCCAACAAAGGCAACCATAATGCCAAGCATTTTACGCTTGGTCAGACGATCGTCAAAAAGCACATAGGCATACAATGCCGTCATGAACGGGTCAAGACTACCGATCAGTGCAGCCTTTGATGCAAACATGTATTTAATGGCATAGGCTTTTAAAAGTGCAGGAACAAGCGTTGTTAGAATGGCAACAAAGAAAAGCGAACGCAGATCAACCCGCAAGTACTCGCGCGAGAAGCGATGCGTTGTTCGACAAGCATATAAAAACAAAATAGAGCCCGCTAACAAACTTCGCAACCCAACATAAAAAACAAGGGGTAGTGATTGGAGAATCATTTTATTAACAACAATAGCACTAGCAATAGCAGCAAAGCCGAGAATAGCAGGTAGAATCATGGGGTTTTATCCTTTAAAAAAAACAGTTGCTATAGTATGCTAAAAAAAAGTTTTTTCGGTAACCCCCCCCGGTAGCAAATATGATAGCCAGGAGCCATGAATACCCCTTTTAACCAAGAACAACACCAAGCCCTCGTCGACCGATTTTGGGGACTGCAAGCAGCTGCTCCAGCTAGCAAAGACGCAATCAGTGCTTTTAATGCCATTATTTGGCACTACTACACCCACCACGAGCGTGATTTCACCTGGCGGCGGATCACAACCCCCTACTACGTGACTGTTTCAGAGATTATGCTCCAGCAGACACAGACCTTTCGTGTAGCCGGCAAGTTTGAA
Organism: candidate division TM6 bacterium UASB124; assembly: GCA_945872225.1. Taxonomy (GTDB): domain Bacteria; phylum Babelota; class Babeliae; order Babelales; family RVW-14; genus CAIKAH01. The sequence continues at coordinate 1,829 of CAMBZK010000023.1, read as the reverse complement.
GCCTTTGTTGCGGCATTTCCTGATTTTGCCACCCTGGCAGAGGCGCCCACTACTGAGGTTATCAGGCTCTGGAAGGGGCTTGGCTACAACCGGCGGGCGCTAGCTTTACAAAAAATAGCCCAGCTGGTCTCTACCGAGCACGGGGGGATATTGCCAACTGACACAGCAACGCTAGAAGGCTTTCCCAGTATCGGCAAAGCGACTGCCCGATCTATCCTCACCTACGCCTTTAACCAGCCAATAGCCTTTATCGAAACGAATATCCGCACGGTGTTTATCTATTTTTTCTTTAAAGACCACGCCTCGGTGACTGATGCCATGCTTGAACCCCTCGTTGCTGCAGCGCTTGATCAAAGCAACCCCAGAGCATGGAACTATGCCCTCATGGACTACGGCGTCATGCTCAAAAAGACCGTTGGCAACGTCAGCCGCCTCAGCGCACACTATGCAAAGCAGTCAAAATTTGAAGGCTCTGACCGCCAAGTCCGTGGCATGATTTTACAAGCACTCCTTGATCAGCCCGGCATCCCTGCAACAGCACTGCCTGAAATCTTGGTCAAAGAGCCTGCACGGGTGGAAAAAATACTAAAAGGTTTGCAACGCGAAGGGTTTATAAAAACGACCAACGGGCTTTTATCACTGCCGTAAATTAAAAACGAAAGAGCTACTGTGAACAAGCTTCCCAACCTATTTTTCGGTACCGCTGCAGACTTTCCGGTTGGCTTTAAAGAGCCTGCTTTTCCTGCCGCACTTGTACAACTTGCTCAGCAGCTAGGAATTCCCCAGCTTACCATCAGTCACCAAATCCATGGGATTGATGGCCGCGTGGCGACCAAGCACCCAACAGCCACAGAGCAACCCGTCATTGATTTTAAAACACACGACGGTGATTATTTAATCGCCCACGAGCCTGGTGTTGGCATTGCGGTACTCACAGCCGACTGCGTGCCCCTTGCTTTTTACGCCCCAGATAAAAACGTTATTGCCGTTGCTCACGCCGGTTGGCGTGGCTCAGTTGCCGGCATAGGACCAGTGGTTGTCGAACGACTAATTAACGACTTTGGCATTGATGTGCAGCAACTCAAAGTGTGGTTTGGCCCTGCGGGCAAAGTTTGCTGCTATGAAGTAAAGCAAGATTTTGTTGCAGCACTAAAAAATAATGCCACCGCGTTTTTAAAACAAAACAACGATGGCATTATTTTTTTTGATAACACTGAATTCAACAAGCAACAGCTACTTGCTAGCGGGGTAAATGAAAGCAACATTGATCTTTCAAACAACTGCTGCACAATCTGCAACAACGAATACCACTCATATCGCAGAGCAACCGACAAGACTGCCTACAAAACGCAGGCAACCATTGCCTGTTTGTAATCCTACTCTTTGTCCCCAGCACCTGGGGATCCTGCGCCGGCAAATTCAGCGCCCGGGGAATCAGCACCGGCAGACCCTACCCTTCTACCAAAAGCAGAGCCTCGACCAACAGGAGAAGTGTTTGCAGAACCCCGAAGTGGAATCATTGGCGAAACACGAGATTCCATCACAAATACTCTTACGGCACCTTCAAGGCACGCTCCTTTAGCAAGATCATTGATTGCTTCACGAAGGATATTCCCAAAGTTATCAACGCGAGTACGCGTTGAAGTGTCAACAAATTCAATATCGTTAGTTCTGAAAAACAGATCACGATATAAACCATAATTGAAGGAGATCTCATACCCTTTGACCGTTATGCATTGAGGTGGAACTGAAAGCTCTTTCAGCATAATATATAAACCAGTTAAAAAAGTATCTTCTGTTTCTGGGTAGTCTTCTCTTAGCGTAGCAAC
>CAMBZK010000022.1 GCA_945872225.1 candidate division TM6 bacterium UASB124 | reverse complement strand
GGCCAAGTTAGCATGCTCTTCATGAGCCTCAGCTAACCCTAGATTCGTTTTTTCTATGTCATGAAGAAGATCATTGATGCCACTGCTCAGTTTGCAAAGATGTTCATCTGCTACTGGTGTTTGCACGGCTTGTGTTTGCATGGCTGCTTCATAGGCGAGCCACTGATCAACCTGCAGGTCATTGATGCTTTCTTTTTTTCGAATAAGCATAGCAACTTCATGCTCAAGTGCTTGCAGCTGTTTTGTAGCAGTTATAACATCGAGTTGTCGATTTTTTTGTTTGAAGTCTTCATCGATGGTACGCAATTCAAGCTCAAGCTCATCAATCGCTTTTTTCATAGCAGTAAGCTTTTTTGGTACGGATGAATGTTCTTCTTCTCCTCTAGCTAGCGTAATTTGTTGCTCATGCAACTGCTTGGTTATGGTGTTCAGGTGATGTTCGAGATGTGCTATTAGTGCGTCACACGATGCAATATGCAATAAAAGCGCGTGAGGAGCAGGCGTTGCCATGTATTCTCCTGTTAAAGTTGCTGTGGTGGGCCCACCAGGACTTGAACCTGGGACCATTCGGTTATGAGCCGACCGCTCTAACCAACTGAGCTATGGGCCCTTCACAATTAACAGTAATTTTAGATTAATTTTTACTTATTGTGAAGTAAAAAGTCCCTAACGCGATAGGAATAGCCGTATTCGTTGTCATACCAAGCAAAAATTTTGCCCATCGAGCCAGTGCCTTGCGTTAGTAATGAGTCAATAATACATGATGCGCTGTTGCCCTTAAAATCTGAAGAGACCAAAGGCTGCTCTTCATAGCGCATAATATTTTTGAGTGGGCCTTCGCTTGCTTCTTTGCAAGCACGATTGATGCTTTCTGCGGTGAGTGCTTTTTTTGCCGTAAAACTGAAATCGAGCAGTGAGACCACCGGCGTAGGCACGCGTATCGCAACAGCATCGATGGTGCCAGCCAACTCAGGAAACAGCTGCGCAATCAGTCCTCGCGCACCAGTTTTGGTAGGGATCATATTAAGTGCGGCAGCCCGCGCTCGGCGTGGGTCTTTGTGTTCAACATCCAGGAGTACTTGATCATTGGTGTAAGCGTGTATGGTGGTCATCAAGCCACCGGTAAGGCCAAAAGCTTCAACCAATACTTTAACTATTGGGGCAAAACAGTTGGTAGTGCAACTTCCCAGCGAGATGATGTGGTGGTTTGCTGGATCATAAAGATGATCATTAACGCCAATGATGACAGAAAAGTCTTCATGCTTTGCTGGTGCTGTAATAAGTACTTTTTGCGCGCCAGCGGTGCGGTGGGCTTGCGCAAGCAGGGCGTCAGTGAATGCGCCTGATGATTCGATTACGGTATCAATTTGTAGGCTTTTCCATGGCAGTTTGGCAGGGTCTTTTTCCGTGAACAGTGCAATTGCTTTGCCGTTGATAATGAGTGATTTTTCATCGCATGATACGGTGCCTGGAAAATGCCCCATGGTGCTGTCATAAGCGAACAAAAGCGCTAGGTTGTCTGGCTTTGAAGGGCCGAGGTTGATAGCAACAACCTCGGCTTGCTGAGCAGCATCTTTTTCTAACAAGAGACGTAAAATAGTGCGACCAATACGACCAAATCCGTTTATAGCTACGCGTTTCACGCCATCTCCTCATCATACAAAAAATAGTTTTAAGCAACTGTGCTCAAGAACTATAGCTGGTAGGCTGAGAGGTATGCAATAAGTGGTTCAACGCCTTTTCTGCTGCAGGTATTGATAAGCACTTGCGGCTGAAATTGTTCAAGCTCTGGCTGCAAGGCTTCAAGTTGCTCTGGTGTAAGTTTGTCAATTTTATTGAATACGTAGACGATTGGCTGTTTGACGCCAAGATCATCAAGCGTTGCTTGCACGACGCTGACCTGGCTTTTCCATGCAGGATTACTTAAATCGATTACCTGGAGGAGTAATGAGGCATACCGAAGCTCATCAAGCGTTGATTTAAAGGCTGCAATCAAATTATGTGGCAGCTGGCTAATAAATCCAACAGTATCAGAAATAAGGGCCTTCTTTTTGTTGTCGATAAAGAGCTCGCGCGTTGTTGTGTCTAGCGTTGCAAACAGTTTATCTTCAGCCAAAACATCGCCCTTGGCAATACGGTTAAGCAGGCTTGATTTACCAGCGTTGGTGTAGCCAATGATACAGACGAGTGGTATTTTGCTTTCCAGGCGCTGTTTGCGTTGCGTTGTGCGGGAGCGCTCTAGCGTTTCTAAGCGTTTGCGTGCTTGGCGAATTTTTTCTTCGATATGGCGACGCAGATCTTCTTTAGCTGTTTCACCTGGGCCTTTATTGCCCAGGATGCCGGCTTGCTGAGACATCTCGGTACCGCGTCCAATGATGCGCGTTTTGTAGTGATTAATTTCAGCCATTTCTACTTGAATGCGCCCCTCTGAAGAGTGCGCAGACTTTTTGAAAATTTCTAAAATAATGCGTGATCGGTCGCCAACATTGCACCCAAGCGCAGCTTCTAGGTTACGCTCTTGGAGCGGGTGCAGTATTTCGGAAAAGTACACGAGTTCAATTTTGTTTTCGCTACAAAATTTAGTGAGCTCTTCAAGCTTGCCTTTGGTCAGAAACATATTGTTATCTGGCGCGCGCAGCTTCATAAAATAGGTTAAATCGTAAGGCAGGTCCAGCGTGTGGACGAGGCTTAAAAACTCTTCGTTATAATAATCTTGGTTGCCTATTTGGTTGTTTGGCGTGTAAACACCGACTAAAAGGGTTTTTGGGTGATACTCACCAACAACGTAAAATTTCTTTGATGCCATAACAGCTCTTATTCCTTATGCTTTCTCAGTTGATACCAGATGGGGGTCCCATCACAGTACTTAAATCCTTCATCAACACAGCCAGCTTTTAATAGTGCTTTGTAGCTGCGTTGGTTCCATGGGCGTGCGAAAATAATAAAATCTTTTTCGCTTGGGTATAAATTAAAATACGCTTTACTAATCAGTTTAATTGCTTCGACGGTTCTGCCGCCACCCCAATATTTTTCGTTTATCCACATGCCCATCTGGCCGACATCTTCTGGATCATACTCACGAATTTCAATGGTGCCAATTGGTGCTTGGTCAACATTGTCAAAAATAGTGTATAAGATCCCCTTGCTGACATGTGCTCGGTGTTCGAGATGACGAAAATAGGCTATGGAGTACGCAAAATCAATGACGGCCGGAAAGTCCAATCCTTTGCGGACCTCATTGGAGAACATGTGGTGCAGATCAGCAAAATACTCTTCTTTGAGTGCTTTTAGGGTGATGACTGAACCCTTTATTTCTGCAGGAGCTTGGTCGCTAGCTATTGTTTGGCCGGCGTAGTAGCAATAATACGTTGTTCCCAAGCCAAAAGCAGCGATAGTCAGCGAGATAAGGCATATTTTCATAGCCTTGTTTAATGACTGCCACCATGAATTTATTTTTAGCATGACCAAGGCCCTTTCTGCATGAGAACTAAAACCAGTGCTTCTTCTGGCAAAGTATAGCATAAAAAGAGCGAAAGCGTCCGCTTAAAAGGATAAAATGCTGTTTTTTAGCAGCAGAAACAGGGCTCTGTTAAGAGATCTTGTCCTCGTTGTCGCTTGCAAGTACTTATGCCACGATTCCGAGAATATGCTGGCGAAGGAACTCTAGCCCTGCCATGCGATTTAAGGTTTCTCTAGGATCTGGGAAGCGCAGACTGTTTTGTCTGAGTGAATCAAAGCAGTGCATTACTCCTGTCTTGCGATCAACAAGGAGAGCGATAAAGTGACCATTGTTGACCATAGTCATAACGCGAAACCTGTTGATGTCCAACTTTTTTATATAAAGAACTTTTAGAGGTCTGTTGCGAACGGGGTGGTTAAATGGTAGCGTCCGGTATGCTCCTTTTTCTCCTGATAGGGCCCTTATTTTTTCACTCAGGGAAGTTGCCATGATTCCACAGTTTATGCAGATAATATCTGTTGTATTAATATTGGTGCAGTCTTCACTTTGAGCATAGCCACAGGCTGTAATTATTGTTGGAATGTCGAGGTCTTTCAGCATTTCTTTGCCAAATTTTGCACCAAGGGTAGTTGGTTCGTTTTCTGGGTACGTTGTTGATGGCAGCGTCTCTATTGACTCAATGAAGGAGTCAAATTCTTCTGGATCATTTACCCATTCTTTTAAGGTTGTAATGTCTAAATCGGTTTCTTTGCTGAGTGTTGCAAGATACTGAGCGCTTTGCACAGCAAAAAATGAAGCATAAAATCCACACTTTTTAAAATCATCTTGCTGTAGGCAATCGATGTAAACTATCTGACTTTGGGCTGCGCTACCGCTTCCACGACCAGCATTGCTTGCAGCTCCAGCACCGCTGCCAGCGCCAGCAACAGGTGCTGTTTTGTCATTATCATCTCTATCTACGATTACGGGGCTATCGCTTTCACCGACTGCGTCTCTGCCAGAACCAGCACCTGCGTCAGCAGGTGCTGCTTCGGGAGCTTTACCGGGGGCAGTGTTGGTTTCTTCAGCGCGACTACGCTTTACACCCGTTCTACCAGTGCGACCAGTAGGATCTGTTTCGCCTTCATCTGTATCTACGATTACTGGGCTATCGCTTTCACCGACTGCGTCTCTGTCAGCGTTAGCAGCAGGGGCAGCTGTGATTAGAGTCTGGGGAGCAGCCACTGGGCTACGAAAAGCTATGCCTGCACTGCTTCCACCGCCTGCACCACTACCAGCGCCGGCAGCAGCTGCTGCTTCGGGAGCTTTGTCGGGGGCAGTAGTGGTTTCTTCAGCGCGACCACGCTTTTTGCTAGAGACAGGGGCACCTGTTCTTGCAGCAGGGGCAGCAGTTACTGGTGGATGAAATCCCATTGCTGTGCCAGCAGCTCTAAGTAAAGCAAAAAAACCGTCCATACCAAAAGCGGTATGAGTTCCTAGCGAGAGGGATAGTATAGTGCATAGTAAAATGCGATAAAAAACCATGATTAACCTCTATTATTTAAAATATAAACATCATTTTAATAATAATAGTTCAAATTGAATATTAATCAAGTCAGTGAGGATAATCGAGCTAAACGGATAGTTTTGTCTTAAAAACAGGCGATTTATGCCAAAAAAGGGGAAGCTGGGCTATTAACCCGTGCAGAATGATAGGGGTTTAAAGCGGGATGTTGCCATGTTTTCGCGCAGGGCGCATTTCGATTTTGTCCCTGGTCAGCTGGAATGCTTTGCTAATCTGTTCGCGTGTTTCTTCAGGCTTAATAATGGCATCGATATAGCCGTGTTGGGCTGCCGTAAAGGGGTGCAGAAATTCTGCAGTGTAAGCGTTTTCTAAGGATGCTTGCGCAAGCGATTTGTCTTGACCGGTAAGACCAGCAAGTGCCTTGCCATGCATAATGGTGACGGCTGCTTTAGCGCCAAGAACAGCAATCTGAGCTGATGGCCAAGCCAGGTTGATATCAGCGCCAAGCTCTTTGCTACCCATAACAATATAAGCACCGCCAATGGCTTTGCGCAGAATGACGGTAATTTTTGGTACGGTGGCAGTAGCGTAAGCATAGAGCAATTTCGCGCCATGGCGAATGATGCCATCGTGTTCCTGCTCAATCCCTGGCAGGTAGCCTGGGGTGTCAACCAGCGTGACAATAGCTATGCCAAAGCTATCGCACAACCGAATGAAGCGCGCTGCTTTGCACGATGCGTTAATATCAATGCAGCCAGCTTTGACCAACGGTTGGTTAGCAATAATGCCAACGACTTGCCCGTTGATGCGTGCGAAACAGGTGACGATATTGGCGGCATAATCTTGATGAAGTTCAAAAAAGCCGTCATCAACTAGCGTGCTAATGACATCTTTAATATTGTAGGCTTGTTGTGGGTTTTCAGGGATGTGCGGGGTGCTGTGGATAGCGATTGCCGGTACAGGTGCGCCTGCTGGTGGCTGGTCGAGATATGAATCTGGAAAGTACCCTAAAAGATCTTGTAGCGCAGCAAAGCATTCATCTTCGGTAGCGCAAATGACGTGTGCGACGCCAGACTGTGTGCCATGAGCCGCAATGCCGCCAAGCTCTTCTTTCGTAATGGTTTGGTGCAAGACCTCTTCAATAACCTGTGGGCCCGTGATGAACATTTGGCTGATGTCTTTGGTCATGAAGACAACGTCAGTGATTGCGGGGGAGTACACCGCGCCGCCAGCACAGGGGCCAACGATAATCGAAAATTGTGGTACAACGCCTGAGTAGTGGCAGTTGCGTTTGAAGATGGCACCATAGCCAGCCAAGGCATGAATGCCTTCGTCGATACGTGCGCCGCCAGAGTCAATAATGCCAATAATGGGGCAGCCAATTTTAGCGGCCATATCCATAATTTTTGCGATTTTTTCTGCATGACGTTTACCCAGGGAGCCACCTTTTATTGTAAAGTCTTGTGCATACACGGCAACTTTTCTACCATTGATGCTACCAAAACCAGCAACGACGCCGTCAGTAAGCTCTGGCGCGTCTAAGAAGGGTGATACGGCTAAGCGATCAATTTCGAAAAAAGACGATGGGTCGAGAAGAAGAGTAAGACGCTCACGAGCTGTTTTTTTACCGAGCTGATGTTGGCGCTCGATGCGTGCATCGCCGCCGCCAATCAGGGCTTTTTCTTCGAGCTTAATCCACTGTTGAACAACTGTGTCTGTCATGATCTCTTTACCGTACCCACTCAAAAATAAATAACCCTGCGTCTTTACAATAATGCAGTGCCAAGTATAACATTAGATATCGCGCATTTCAAACAGGTAGGTGACTCAGCTTAATGATGCGCAGTGTGCCTTAAAAAAGGGGAAAGCATGGAACGGCAGCAAAGCCAAAATGAGCGTAGTCTGGCATGGTTTAAACTTGCCGATTTAATTGCACGTGGCGAACGTGAAAAGGCTTTGAGCGTTTTCAGGCTCCTATCGCATTCATTTGCTGACAAAGCGTATATTTTACAGATAGAGGGTGACATCCTGTGGTTTATGGATAGCTCAGCTTCTATTGAAAAATACAAACAGGCTGCTTTTTTATATCAGAAAGAAAAACGGCTTATTGATGCCATTGCCATGCAAGAGCACATTTTTACTATGAAGCCAGATGCCATTGAGGCCCTTGCGATCTTGCTTATTTTGTATGCGTTTGTAGATTGGCCAGAGAAATTTATCAGCCGCTTTGCCCTTTTGATGGGCCTTTATAAAGACCAAGTTGCTGACTTGTCGCAGCTAGAAAAGGCGCTTTTCGCGCTTGGCGAAGCCCTTGAAACACAAGCAAAAAAGCCCTGGATAGCGGCTTGGTTTGCGCAGGAGCAAGAGCAGATGCCCAAAGCAGTTGTATTGAAATTGCAAGCATTTTTCTAACAACAGATTATTTTTATAAGCAATAAAAGGGAGAGCTCGATGCATAAATCGGTAACTGGCAGACTGTTTTTAGCAGTTTTTATAGCTTTTTTTATACCTGAAAATAGGCAGCTTTATGCATCGCAGCAAGTGGTTCGGCCCGTAAAAGAAGATGGTCAAACATTATCGCATATCATTGATGTAGAAGATATTGCATCACTAAGAGAACATCTGAAACGTTACAGTATCAATGCTCCTGTAAACACCTGGCAAGAGACGCTTTTACATCTTGCTGTTCGCTATCGAAAACCTAGGGTAGTTGCCTGGTTGTTGCAGCAGCGGGGAATAATTGTTGATGTCCGCTGCTACAACAGGGGGACCCCATTGCACACGGCTGTTATGTATGGTGTTTTTCCAGAAATGCAGGCGTTGACTACTATGCTTGTTAATGCTGGTGCTGATCCGCATCTCATAAATATGGTTGTTCGCTCTCCGTTTGATATGAACCCTCAAGCAATAAATCAAGCATGCGTGGCTATGGGTAAGCGGTCATTGCGGGCCGAAAGGCCTTCAGCTTTGCCAGAAGTTTCAAAGTCAGATGGCTCTTTGCCTCAACGAGTGCGGCGATCAAAGCGCAATATAGTTCATTGTGCGAGATCCGTTCCTATTAGCCCCATAGTGATACGGGATCGAAATCCAAGCCCAACTAATGAGGTATCGTGTGCCGGTGATGTGACACCAGAATCTCGACGCACAGAATGGGATGGCAGCAGCCCGTACGATTTTTTGTTGGATTCCTCTCCATCCGATCGTGACTTAACAGTAGGGCTATTTTGTGATGTTGGTTCTGGTAAGAACCCTATGCCAGCTTCTGAGTCACCAGATGACTCACCCGTTCTAGGTGGCTGTTCCTGCGCTTATTGTCAAATATTTGCCTGGTTGCATGTTGACGGGTAGAAAACATTGAGCAAAACAGGGCGGTTTTTGAGCGATTTTATCAAAAAAGGCCCTATTTTAATTTTATTTGATTTTTCTATTTGAAATTATTAACTAGTTGTGCTACGCTAGTGATGTGAAATACTCGTTCATCAAGACCGTATCGTTTTTTACGAAAGGAGAGGTCGTATGACAGTAACCAAACGTCTCAAGCTGAAGCTCATTTTGCTGATGCTTTCTTCTTGTTCATTTGCGCAGCACGTTCCGATGACAGCGATGTCACCAGAGCCTGGTGTGTCGGTGAGTGAAGAAGAGAAGATGAAAGGTGATAGTGCTTTTGCTAGCGCAAGCTATGCCGAAGTTGATGCCAACGATTCCCATGCGGCGCAAGCCAGTGGTGGAGATGTTGGCCTTCCTGATGAGGATGATGAGTCGGTATGGACCGATGAGGATCCCATCTTGGATGAGCATCAATTGGAGTGTACGCGTTATTGGAAGCATGAACAGAGGAGCACAACTATGTAACGGCGCAAGCAAATTCATAGTTTTAGTAAGGGCATTTTATAACGACCATCGTTATAAAATGCCCTTATTTTTTTGTCAAAATAGTTGTTTTTGTCTGACCATCTGACTTGGCTTTTTAGTGCCCGGCGCTTGGCTGCGCGACCGAGCACTAAAAAGCTCTGTTGCTATTCTGGATCAGATTCGCTGGCGCTTAGTGCCTCATCCCAAGCCACTCTAATGGGGCAATTTTTTATGTGCTCACCAAGGTGCTTAAGGTTGGTAAATACGCTATCACAATAAGAGCAGTGTGGCTTAATAATATCACGCACCCTGCGGGTCTCGTCATGATGACGGTTTTTATCGCTTCTACGATAATGTCTAGGTTTGTTTGAGGCGGCTACCAGCACATCACTGCCGGCGAAGTTGCACAAGGTGATGGCTAATACGACTAGCACGTTGCGGTAATTACGGTAATTCATGATACTTCCCAAGGGTTGATTATGTACAAATACAGAATCGCCATCATATCATAAATCAAGTAGGTTTCAAATTGAAAACATGACGCTATTTTTTGCAACGTTGATTATCAAGTTGTCGAATTAGATCAAATCCTATGGGTTTTTAGGTGATTTGTAAGGTCACCGGTCCTTGCAGTTCTGTGTGGGCAGTATGGGCACGCGTAAGGTTTTTCACCAGTGTGGGTACGTTCGTGGATTGCTAACTTGTCAGAAGCTATTGCAGTGTATGGGCAGTATTGGCAGGCATAAGGTTTTTCACCATTGTGCCTGTGTTCGTGTCTTCTTAGGTTGCTAAGATGAGTGGCTTTGTATTTGCAGAGTCCGCAAGGGTAAGGTTTTTCTTCAGTGTGGGTACGTTCGTGTCTTCTTAGGTTACTAACCTGAGGCGTTTTGTATGGGCAGCGTGCGCAAGCGTATGGTTTCTCCTCAGTGTGGGTCCGTTCATGGACAGTTTGTGCGCCTGCCTCAGCAAATGTAGCAGTGCAGAATGAGCACTTGTATGGTTTCTCCCCAGAGTGCGTGCGTTGGTGTCTTATTAGGTTTGCTGATTTAGTTGTTTTGTATGCACAAACAGCGCAAGCGTAAGGCTTTTCCCCAGTATGTCTGCGGTTGTGGGTGTTTAACATATTTGAAGTTGGAGCTCTGTATTCGCAGTATGGGCACGGGTAAGGCCTTTCCCCCGTGTGCGTGCGCTCGTGTCTTGTTACAGCAGTTCTGGTGGCACCGTTGTAGTCGCATTAGCTGCATGGGAAGTGTTTAGCTGTGCTAGCATGGTTGCCAGCTTGATCTCCAGCGCTAAGCGATGCAAGCGATACCAGGCTAAGTAGCGCTAGTAAAACAAATCTAGTACTTATTTTCATAATGAATAACCTTTGAACAAGGGCTGCAAATGGGGGTATATATTCTTTTTTTAATCGTACTTTGTTTTTCTAGTTTTGCAACGCAGGTAGAAACCATCTGCATGGTGCATGATTTTGAGTAAAAAAGTGATTGGTTAGTAAAAAGAGGGCTGAGAGAACGATACATATTCTCTCAGCCCTCTTTTTAGCAATAGGTTCTAGTTAAAAAACGTGGGCTACTATTCTTCGCCCTCACCTGTATCACCTTCACCTGTGCCATCAGTGTGAGCGGCTGCGCCAGATCCACCACCGGCAGTGTGCTCCTCATATGCTGATTGGGGTGCTGCGGCAGGATACGTAAATGGTTTTCCCGTATGGCACTTATCATGATGCCTTCTTAGTGAACTAGGGTGTATGTTTTTGTATGTGCAAAAAGCGCAATAATAAGAGCTTATCCGAAAAGTAATTTGAAGAAAAAGTGACGTTTTAGGGATCTCCAAAATCCGCTAATATAGCGGTGACCTAAACAAAAAGGAGATCCCTATGGACAGAAATTTAGCAGAAAAAATCTGGAACGTCATTTTTCCAATTTTACAAATAGTACAATCAAACTTAGGCAGACCCCCGCACAGCGCAAAAAAAGCATTCTTTGGCATCTTGTATGTTCTTGAAAATGGCTGCAAATGGCGCTGTTTACCAAGGTACTTTGGCCCAAAATCAACAGTGCATGGAAAGTACATGAAATGGCTTCGGGCTGGGCTTATTGATCAGGCTTTAATAGCAGCTCGAAAGATTTATCTTGGTGTGACAAATGCTTTTCCAAATTGGGGAGCATCAGACACATCGACGTCTAAAGCGCCTCATGCAAAATTCAGTGGCAAAAATCCAACTGACCGGGGTAAGCGTGGCGTGAAAAAAAATATAATATGTGATTCAAAGGGGGCCCCATTGTTTGTTGCTATAAGCCCTGCTAATCAGCATGATTCAAAAACTCTTTTACCATTGCTTAAACAGGCTCGATCAATTCAGCGAGGGGTACTAATAATATTAGCTTTAGATAGTGCTTATGACTCAAAAGATCTTAGAAAAAAGGCTTCCAGGTTGGGTTTTGTATTACATGCAGCAACAAATAAGCGTCGGAATAAAGATTGCCCTATTGTTAAACCAAAAGGGCGTTGGGTTGTTGAGGCCAGTCATAGTTGGTTAAATAATTTTAGAGCTGTCAAAATTTGCTATGCAAAAAATATTGAGTCATATCTTGGCTTTGTTCAGCTTGCAGCTACAGCAAGGCTTTTACAGATGGCTGGAATTTCCGGATAAGCTCTAAA
>CAMBZK010000021.1 GCA_945872225.1 candidate division TM6 bacterium UASB124 | reverse complement strand
GAAATCGAACTTGAGCAATTATCATACAGAGCAAGCCAAGATCTTGTAGCGCGTTGCTCACAACAGCCAACAGAAAACGCTGCTGATTGCTGGTGGAATAATGATCATTTTTCACTGAATAAATACCTCAACTACCATCTTGCTGACCTTTTTAAAGAAAATCCTGCACTCAAACACAAAGCAATGGCAACCGTAGATTTTAGCGCCTTGAAGCCGTGGTCCGGTTACCATTCATTTATGCAACAAGTGCAAGGTCGTCTTCTGTATCGTGATACAGCGGGGGCTAACCTTATTGATTACGACCAAGCAAAATATTTTGTACCGGGCGAAGAGCAAGCACTAGCCTCATGTGTTCTCTCAAAAATTAGAATACTCCTGTATGCAGCGCTGGGAGAGAAAGCATTTTACGAAGCAACGTTTGAAGATCTAGAGAATGCATTTTTTAGATTCGCAGCACGGCGTATATTTAATGTTGATTTTGGTAATAATCGATGCCTTGAGCTCGCACAAAAAAAGACAGCATTGACCCTGCCAGATGGCACAACAGCTTCATTATCATTCATGGACGTTTGGCAAGAGATTGTCATCGAGCTTAAACGATTACATCCAGAGCGAACAGACTGGATCTGCTTTGATTTTCACGGCTGGGTTTTATCATGGGATCCATATCTTACTGACTTACAACGCGAACACCTTCAAACAACGGCAAAACTTAAGGCTCATGATAAGCGCATAAAAATACTCGATAGCCTTGGCGTCGCAATTATTGAATCGTGGCTGAGCCCTAAGCTCAACCCCTTCTATGTAAAAAAAGGCTAAGAATAAACCATTGACACCGCCGCCCTGCTTTTCGTAGGGCGGCTCTTGTTAAAATAGCCCGGCGTGCTAGGCTTTTGTGGCTTTACAATCTTAATCGAGGAAAGGTTTTCATGCCATCAAAGATCATATATTTCCTACTAGCCGCTGTTTTCTCTTTACCAACAGCACTATCATTAACCGCTAGTAAAGTAGTTGTCATCACTGGTGCATCACAAGGTATTGGCCTTGCAAGCACCCAGTACCTGGCCCAGCGAGGCTACACCGTCTGCGCCGGACTGCGAAAAACATCATCACGAACAGCATTAGAAGGCCTAGCGCAACAGTATCCCGATCACGTTATGCTCGTTGAGATCGATGTAAGCGATCAGAGCACTATCGATGCCACATGCAAAACCATACTAGACCGGTTTGGCCGCATTGATGTTTTGGTCAATAACGCCTGCGAAATTCTTGTTGGCGCCATAGAAACACAAACCATTGCTGAGCAGCAACGCACCATGGATGTTAACTACTTCGGCCCCGTACGCATGATTCAAGCTATTGCCCCCGTTATGCGCAAACAACATAGTGGCACCATTATTAATATCAGTAGTGTTGCTGGCATCGAACCATTCCCCCATATGGATAGTTATGTAGCCAGCAAATTTGCCCTTGAAAGCCTTTCAGAGTCACTTGCCACTACCCTTTCTCCATGGCACATCAATGTCTGTCTCATTGAACCGGGCGCAGTACACACGCAAGGGCCTGCCAACATGCAGCTCGGTACACGCATTAATGACGACACTGCCTGCTTTGCAAACTTCAACCAAACCGCATTTGCTTTCATGCGCTCTCGCCTGCTCGTCCCTGCAAATGAGCCTGGTTTTAGCCAGCCAATCGAAATTGCGCAATGCATTGAGCAGATCATTACAACAGAAAAACCATTCGTACGTTACCAAGTGGGCCCTGATGCACCATTAATGGCGGCGAAGCGCTTCGTTGATCCTACTGGTAACAGCTATGTTGAAGCCAAAAAGAAACAATTAACCAACCGTGGCTTTATGCAAGCACTACAAGCTGCAGCGGAGAGGCAATAATGCCTGCTGAACAAAAACTATACGACTACCTAGCAAGCCTTTCTATCCCCATTGAAACCTTGACTCACACACCAGCTTTTACGTGCGATCAAGCAAAAGAGATCAAAACTGGCATGCCCACTCACGGCCTGATTAAAAACTTATTTTTAAAAGATAAGAAAAAGCGTTACTACCTGCTCTGTGCACTCTATGATACCAAAATTGAATTGAAGGCATTGGCCAAAGCGTGGCAAGCGCCTGAGCTGCGTTTTGCTCGGCCGGATGAGCTGGAAACTATTTTGGGCGTCAAGCCTGGTAGCGTCACCCTTTTTGCTTTGATCAATGATACGCAACGCACCGTACAGCTTATTTTGGATGAAGGCATTTTTGCTCACGACCGTATTGGCCTGCATCCATTGCGGAATGACAAGACTACCCTCATTGCGCCACGGGATGCTGAAAGATTTGCGATAGCACTAGGCTATGAGGTACATTTGCTAAGAGGTAATCTCACTGATTAGCAAACCAGAAAGGCCACCCATGAAACCGCACATGCTGTTTTTCATTCTTTTGGCAATAGCTCACTGTGCCAACCTACCCGCAGTAGTCAGCACTAAAGAATTTTTTGCCGCAATCAGAAATGGCCAAAAAAATGATGTTTTCACCTGGCTTAGTGACAACCAGGTCAATGTAAATGCATCTGGCGAATATTGCAGAAAGCCTCTTCATGTGACAGCAGAAATTGGTAGTTTGGAACTTACTCAAATGCTATGCGACAATGGAGCCGCGATTGCAGCAATAGATTTTCGTCGCAGACAACCCCTTTGTCTTGCGGCAATACATGAACGCCTAGCAGTAGTTGCCTATTTACTGCTGAAAGGTGCAGATCCCCTCGCAGTGGACATCGTTGACCACACAGCACGAAATATTATGGAGCAACGCTTGGCCTCTGGGCACTGCAGAGATGAGCAGACATGCAAAGCGATTATTACTCTTCTTGCGACAGCAGAACATAACAGAACAACGTCTTGACGGTCACTGAGCAATACCACTTAAAACGATTAACTAAGACCATGAAAACCATAGTCCTTTGTCTTCTTTTCTTTGCAACCACTCGTTGCACGAGTCTGCCAGCGGCAGCACCAAGCTGGGCTGAGCGGCATGAAATGCGTATCATTTATAATTTTTTAGGTGCTGCAGCAGAGGGGAATGTAAGGAAAGTTACAGAAATGTTCGACCAAGGCCTTGCCTCAAAAGAAATATGTGACTATACACTTTTCGAAGCTGCTAGAACAGGTGAAAACCATATCATCCGCTTTCTCATAGGCAAAGGCGCTAATCCTAACATACGAAGAATATGCGGCTTAACACCACTTCATGAAGCAGCCATGCATAGAAGAAAAGATACAGTCGCTCTTCTCATCGCACTGGGCGCTAGTCCACATATGAAAACCATCTGCGGCCGCAGCCCAAAAAATTTAGCGATAGAAAAATTAAAAGCAGAAAAATCTTACCGAGATCCCGATTGTGATGCCATCGAGAAGTGGGAAAAAATTATTGCTCGGCTGAGCATGCCTGTTTTAGATATTTTCTTTATCCCAGATCCTCTTGCACCAAAAGAATTTTACCTGGAAGCTTTTTTTGACTGCGTAGAAAGAGGGCTGACACATGAAGTTGGTATTCTTCTTGGTAGCGGCGTTGTTTCGATCAATGAACGTAACCAATATGGAGACACCCCTCTTGACCGAGCGAACGAAGAAGATGATGCTATGATTGCTTTGCTGAGAGCCCATGGTGGCGAGCCTGGCTTCAGCTGGTAGAGCATAACCTGATCAGCCCTAATAAACGCACCCAATAATTAAACAATATGCTTCTGTATCGCTTCTTGCAGCCCCACTGCATCATGCACAAGCTCTGCCGGCTGGTATTGCTGCAAGAGCTGGGCACAATTACCACCCCACGAAACGGCAATGCATGGCACCTGCACATCATGAGCAGCTTCAATATCACGCGTTTCGTCACCAACATAAATGGCACTTGAGAGCCTAATCCCATTCCGCTTCATGAATTTTTTAATAACAGCAGCTTTGCCAAAAATAGATGCCTCACTGATATCATCAAATAAGGGCAAATCATTCTTTCTAAAAAACCCAGTAATAAACTCAATGCTATTGGACGATACAATCCCAATTTTATAGCCAGCTTTTTTTAGAACAATGAGAAGATCATGCATCCCATCGTTAAGCTCAACGATATCCAAGTGCTTCTTTGCCGCCTTGCGAAAGCGATATTGAAATAGCGGTAAATGATACCAAGAAAGCCCAAAGCGCTTTTCCATAAGCTCACGAGCAGGCAGCTGGCGCAATGATTCTAGCTCAGTTTCTTCGACTGGTGCATAACCATAAATCGGTTGTAGCTCATTAAGAACTGCCATCATGGTTGGCACCGTAGCCGCGATAGTCCCATCAAAATCGAAGATCACCCACTTGTCATTGGTGTAATTAACGGGCTTGTAATAATCATAAAGCTCATAACTGCCGTATAGCACAGCAACAGCCAATATGAGTCTTAAAATGGGATGTTTCATTAAGTAAATTCCTGTATCAAATAGTCGCGTGCAGTAATGCACCATCAGTTTTCATCGTAAGCTGCTTTGTATTTTCTAGATGAGCAAGCATTGCATGCACATTCGTACGCGTTAATGTCCAAGAAATCATGTTCACCGGGATTTCATAGCTCTGCATAATTTTTTGTGTCAGCTGATCAATCGCCAAACCAGTTGGCACTTCTCTTATTAATGTAAGTACATGATCTAATGTGTCGAGCATACGTTTTTGATGTTGAACAATAACCGGAGGAATTGCCCCTTGTAATTGAGCACCATGATAGAATACCGTAGCAGCAGGGGCTAGCGTAGCCAGTTTCTCAAACGAGAGCAGCGTATCGGTAATATTTGTGTAGAACAACGCGCCATGCTTATTAAACGTCTCTTCACCAAAGAACGAATCACCCGTGTAAAACACATCATCAGAGGAGATAACCCCAATTGAGCCATGGGTATGACCTGGCAACGTAAGTATAGAAAAATCACTACCACAAACATTAACGACCTGGTCTTGATAGGCTGTGATCACATCAGTCACCACCGATCCCTCAGCAACCTCTAAAAACTTATTGCGAATACCGGCAAACGGCATAGCACCGCTGCAAAAGCACAATGGCTGCAAGTATGGGGTATTGATGAACAAGCTCTCAAAGTGCGTGGCATAAATGCGGCAATCTGGGTACTGCTTTTGAAAATACGGGTTTCCACCGCAATGGTCTGGATGATGATGCGTATTAATAATTGCTCCAACCACACAGCCTGCTTCGCGCAAGACTTTATCAACAGCTTTTGCATTATCAGTATCGATACCACTATCAATAAGAACTGCCACACCATCTTTGATGTATACGCCGATAGAAAGGCGCCCACTCAAAAAGTAACTGCTTCCCCTAACGTGCTGCAGTACTATTTTCGCCATTAGCTTCCTTGTATTGCTTCAACTATTTGATAGCAATGTAAATTTTTACCACTGAGTTCTCGTCGTCAGTGCTCTTCGCATCGTACCATTCAAAATCAGCAGTAAACGTACGCTCAATCCGCTGCTCTTGCCACACCTGCATCCAGGCATTGAAGATAGCTGGGTAGAAGGGGCCAGTTGCAGTAAAGACGGCATATTTTCCTGCTGGGATTTCTTTCACCACCATACCAGCTGGTACATCTGCTGTTGTCACTGGACAGCCAACAATCAACGAGTACCCACCCGTAGCCGTAGCAAGTGAGAAGTCAGGTGAATAGTTCGTGTAAACACCCAAAATAACATCGGGTGCCAGCTTATTTTGAATAGCTGCTAAGCGACCATCTTGGCGTATTTGTTGCCAGAATGCAGGAATGTCTGCGTAGCACTGATTATCTTTTAATACTGTTTTTAATTCACTACCAACTAATAACATTGCTGGTAAAAGTACTATTTCAAAAGCCATTATTTCCCGTTCATTATTTTATGCAGCAAAGGCTGCTCTTATTGTTCTACTACCATCAGCAAAGCTTCCCCATCAGGTGTCAGTCGCTCGCCAACTTGCTTAAATCCAGCTTTTTCATAGCACCGAATGGCCGCTACGTTATGAGGATGCGGATCACAGATAATACGATTAATTGGAGCGTTTGTAAAAAGAAATGCCACAGCCTCTTGGACAATTAAAGTCCCAAGACCTTTACCCAACAACGTGTTGTCACCGAGCAAAATATCAAGGCTCCACGTTCCTGGCGGTTCATTTTCCCACCAGCCATTAGCAACAGAAGTATCTTGCACCTGCACATAGCCAATCGGCTTGCCAGCTAGTAGAACGACAAAGGCTTTTTCCTGGGGTGCGGCAATTTTACGGCTATATTTTGCAAAAAGCTCTTCGTCAGTCATTGCCGCCTCAGTCGCCCACCAATAAGCAACGTGAGGTTCCTTGAACCACGTAATCAGCAAATCAATATCTGTTTCTTGCAAGGGCCTCAATTGGATATCATTTGCAACAAAACTCATCAAGCATCTTACTTTGTTGAAAGCGCCAGCGAAGTAAAATCTTTCCATTGTTCAAAAATGTTCTTCGGCCATGTCGCTTGCACATCAATAATATCACCACTATCGCTCAGTACCGGTTCAAGATGCGGATAGATCTCCACCTTGCATTTAAGATCGCCAACAACCAACTTATTGTTAGCACGAAGCTGCTTAAACTGTGGCATATTTTTAATGGCTATGCCGTAGGCATCAACCAATTTTTTAGCGGCTAGACCATCGCCCGTTGACTTAATGCGTTGTACTTCAGCTAGTAATTTTTCAGTTGCCTGCATAGCCTTTTTCATATCCGTAATTTCAAGCGCTACAACGGTATATTCATTACCTTCGTGCTCAAAGAGCTCTTCAATAATTCTTGCACCACCAGCTTCAATGACATAATTTGTAATCGTTGCATTAGCGCGGGCATGATCGCCAGTCACCTCAGTTGCTGAATCAGGCTGTTGCAATAAGCGCATAAGCCCTGTTTCAAGCATATGAAACATCAACCATTTTTGAAGTGTTTTGTGCCCAACTCTATGGTACAAATCGGTTAGCATACCGTGATCAGCAAGCTCCTCAAGATGATTAACGCTTACATAGAGCGCAATAATCTCAGCGCGTAGCTCTTCAATCGTTGCATCGTAGCCCAACAAAAGATCCGCCAAATTGTCTGATGTAACCTGAATAACATCACCCGGTGTATGAGCCGTATCTTTGCGTAAAGAGAGCTCTTCTTCAGTACAACAATGTTCGGCTAATTTGCCACTACCATGACCAAGGGTCTCATGTAAAATACAGTGAACATCCCACAAATCATGCATAAACGTCTGCTCGTGATCGTGCTCATCAAGCCAGTCAGCATTTGCTTTACTAAAAAATAAGCGCCTGCTCAGGTATGGATTGATTAACGCCCCAAGACCTTTTCCGGAGGGATAAATTACCTGCTTAGAACCAAATTGTGCACGAATCTCTTCGTAGTTTGGCAAACAGTACGCTGCAGTAACTTGCATAGGGCCGAGATGGCCAGCACCAAAAATTTTTGTATTAATCGAAGCATTAGGCAAAGAGAGGTCTTTGCCAGACAGGTCACGCTTGAATGCCGCATCAACCGGTAATTGCTTTTCAATGCTTGGCAAAATAGCGCTTAAATCATCTAGCGTCACCGTTCGCACAGTAGCTTCTGCTTGAAAAGAGCCACGCTGATTTTTTGGATCGTCATACGTTTCAATAAAACCAAAACAGTAATCAACCCGACTTTTTGTCTGCAACCACTCAATAGAATGCTTCTTAAATAGCTCTTCATCACCTGTTTGCAAAAATGAAATCAGGTACTCCAAGCTTTTCACTAAATGTGCGTCAAACACAGCAGGATAACGTTGCGCATGCTCAAACGCTTTTTGCATCCAATAAACAGAAACCTCGAGCTCTGGGCCATACTTGGCACCAACAGCATAAGGCACTCCAACCAAATTAACAGCACCATCAGCAGCAATTTTTTTGGTTAAATACATATTCAAACCTGAGCGAAGATTAAGTGGCGTTGCAATATAATCTTCTTCGGTAAACCCTGGCGCATAAAAATTACGCGCGCTCTTTTCTATGCTATTTGGCACCGTTCCTGTTGCCTGATAGGCATGATCAAAAATGACTGATTCATATGCTTCCAAATCGGTAATAAGAGCTTCTTGGCCAATTAAGCTCAGCACCATCGCAATATTCTCTTTAGTAAGAGAACAAAGACCCAATTTTTGAGGTGTGCGCTTTTCATCGGCATGTTCACGTTGAAAATATTGACCGTGGTTAGACCATAGATAAACTAAATAGGTTCTAACTTCTTGAGCAAATTTAGGCATATTGAACTTGCCCAGTACGGGGTCTTTTTGCTTTGCTCGTGTAAGTAATGCTGCTTCTTGTTCAAATAATGTTTGAAAAATATGCTGAACAGCAAGTCCATTTTTATGCATTTGGTCAGTACAAATACGATTTCCAGGCAAGCTGGCACGATAAAGATAATAAATGAAAACACGCTCTTCTAAAGTTAATATATTAAACGCCGCAGGCAATTTTTCATTATAGGTAACAGCTATCTCTTTAAACGTATCGTAATATTCTGGCGCTTGATCAAGTGAATACATTTGGCTCCCTCCATGTAGTGAAAAAATAGACGTGCTGTACAAAAGAACAATAAAAAAAGTTTTACCAAAAAAACAGTGCATCATACTCCTTTATAGTAAGTGCGGGGAGGCAACCACCTGCTTATTATCTGCATGGCAAATGCCCAATGCTTCAATCTTGCGATAAAGGGTACTTCTACCAATGCCAAGCATTTTTGATGCTGCTAGATAGTTATATCCGGTCTCTTCTAGTACAATTTCAATTATATACTTCTCAATTTCATTCATAATCAACGGATGTATATTTCCCTTGTTGTGAAGGCCAATGCCATTTGCCATACGCTTAATTTCACGATTTAACAGTTCATACAGTGTCATACAGCGCCTTCTTTTGCAAATAGACCTGCAAAGTAATGTGCGAAAAACAAATCTTGACTGCAAAAGGTTGACCCCGTTTTAATCGCATAGTCAATCTGATATAAAAATTCATAAGATTGTGCCAATTCGTCTACTTTGACACGTTGCCATTCTTTATTAATAAAACTATACGGCAACCGAAAACTCATTTTTTTGGCATTAACAAATTGTTTTTGCTGCATAAAACGAGCAACATGCAATGCTCGCCATAATTGCTCAGCCCAAAACATTACCCAAAATATTGGGGGGTATTGATCTTGCACCCTCTCCCACGCAACAAAAAAGTCTTTTTCACGCTTAGCAAAAAAACACTCGGAAAGTTGCTGCAAATTTACTTCTGGTACATATAATGCTTGCAAATAAGAACCAAATACCTCAGCTTGCTTCACACTTCCCAGCATTGCATACTCACTTAATAGCATACATTCTTGCAATGATTGCTTGCGATTGTAAAAAATCTCTTGAAATAACGCAGCCTTCTTACTGATCTCAGCGTGGCCAAGCCATTGAGCCAGCAAAATAAACTCTTGCATATCAAGCATAGTTGGCAGAGAAACCACCGTAGCACATGATTGTACAGGTAAATCCGCTGTAGTAATAAAAAACGCTATGCTATGTGGACCTTCGTATGAACACAAATACTGCTTAAATGTACTGGCAGCTTTTGACTCACGTTCATCACTTGCATTCCCTAGCCAAAAAAATGACTGGCTACCTAAAACAGATTGGCCAAGCATCCCATAAAGCTCGCGTTTTTCACGGCCAATAATATCAACACGCTGAAATGCCGTAGCTAGAATATTGTTTTTGCGAAGGTGATCAAATAATCCAACAAAAAATGCCGCTGGATATTCGCTAGAGGTAAAGCAGAGCGACTGACGTCGACCCCAAAACTCTTTATCTGCAGCTTCGATAAGAAATTTTTTAAAATCCATAAGGTCTTACGATGGTTCGTCAAATAAATGCTTAATGTTCGTTATTAATTGTTGTTGAATCAACCGTGCAGCACGACTCGCAAGGGCTTGATACATATGGTGTATAAAAGTATCGTTAAGTGTGGGATTTCTCGGTTTCGAGATTAGAATAGCACAAGTATCAGTGTGATTAAATATCTCTTTATGCTGATAATTAAGCAATCGGATATTGTAGACCATACGCACCCTGTAAGAATGTAAAATAACATCTGGTGAGATATTTTTTTGGGATGGGTCAAGGGACTTAATAGTAATAACCAAACAATACGCATGATCCGCTTGATCAACAAGCAAAAACCCAGCATGCAACAATTGTTGATGCACTGCTTCATAGAGCAATGGCGCAATATTATCAAATACATGCGTGTTAATTGGAAATTGTATGAACAAAGGGGTTGTAACTGAGACAACATGCTGTCGTGAACAACCAGAAAAAATAACTATTGCCATAAAGCTAAGCAGTGATTTTTTCGACCACATGAGAGCTATTTGGTAAAACGATTGGCAAGACTAAATATGGGCTGTTTATCAGCCTGATTAGGCTGCTTGATACTTGCTACTTTAAGGTTTGGATTGGTAAAAGAAATTTCCGTAGGAACTTGTCGTGCAACTTCAGAAAGAATAGTCGTAATTGATGACTGCGCAATATTTTTAACCATATCAAAACTATGCCAGTCCAGTGGAACTTTTTCAGCGGTTCCTTGAATTTCAAGAATATCGCCATGCTCAGTAAGCACAATATTGAAATCAGTATCACCTCGAACATCTTCCTCATAAGAAAGATCAGCGCAAATCATACCGTCCACAACACCGACAGAAACCGCAGCAACCTGCATCATTACAATATTTTTATCAAAAATTTTTCGCTGAGCCCAACGCTTTGCCGCCAGTTGCAGAGCTATGCTCGCCGCTGTAATACAAGCAACACGCGTACTGCCGTCAGCCTGCAAAACATCGCAATCAACAATAATAGTTCTTTCCCCAATTACTGAAAGATCTACCACAGGACGCAAACACCTGCCTATAAGACGTGATATTTCAACGCTGCGAGGATTGCGCTGAGGCTGTGTTCCATCCCGCTGCGTACGCTGGTGTGTTGCCGCTGGCAACATGGCATATTCTGCGGTTAGCCAGCCAACTTTTTGGCCTTTAAGAAAGGGTGGTACGCCCGGTTGGAGCGTAACACCACATAATATCTTAGTATTGCCTTGCTCATAAAGCACAGAAGCTTGCGCATAGCCATATGAATCAATTTTCACATGAATAGGGCGTACTTCTGTGGCTTCACGACCATCAATTCTTTTTAATGACACGACAACCTTATGGTTTTTCGAGCTCAGGGGCAACAAGCTTTAAGCGGCCTGTTTCTCTATCCTGTGCAACAACTTTAACCACCAGGCGATCGTTAATTTTAACCAATCTATTGAGATCATTTTGCTTATTTCGAGCAATAGTTGAAATGTGAACCATTCCTTCTTTGCCCATTACAAGCTCGACAATCAAACCGAAATCAGCAACACGTTTGACCGTGCCATTGAATACAGTACCAATCTCGATATCACCACAGAGAGTCTTAATCCAATTTTCAGCTTCAGCAGCAGCCTCGCCTGTTTTGGAATAAATCTTAACAGTACCATCGTCTTCGATATCAATCTGCGTATTGGTCTGCGCAATAATTTCTTTAATATTTTTACCGGAGGGCCCGATAACCAAACCAATTTTATCGGATGGAATCTTAAAGGAATTCACACGTGGGGCACGGCTAGACAGCTCT
>CAMBZK010000020.1 GCA_945872225.1 candidate division TM6 bacterium UASB124 | reverse complement strand
GGTTATTGTGCCGATCGATTTTTTCAGTAATTTGCCCAACCATCTTCTTGATGGGTATTTATTATTGCACACAGCAGCCACTGGGCTTTGGGGCAAATCGAGCAAACTCTAATCTCACATCTTCTTCGGCTATGTCCAGAATTCTATGACGGTCTTTGGCATCCCCACTTAGGTAGTGTGCAATGCATGGACGGGCATAAAAAAGAGCCGTTTGGCCGTATGAATCGCGTTGTGTTAATTTTGCGCCAGCTGCTATCAGGACGGCCAGAGCATCAAACGTATCCTTATCGCACCTGTTATAATTTTTTAAATCTGTGTAGGCACCAAAGGGGATATTTCTGGTCCCTTCTTTGCAGAAAGCAATCAGAGCAGTTGTTCCATAAAAAAAATCTGCGGTATCAATGCTTGCTCTGGAGACTAAGAGCTCTATGATAGCGGCTGGAGCATGAGGTTTGCTGAGGCATGCTTCAAGTAGTGGCGTCCGGTTGTTTGCACTTAAAGCGTCTTTGTTGGCGCCATGCTCAAGCAAGAGTACTATTAAGGCTATATTTTGATGCCCGAGCTCGCGATCTTTTCCTCGCATGCTGGCAAGGTGCAGGGGGGTGTTGCCATCGCTATCGGCAATATTGACTTCGGCTCCATGGGCTAGGAGAAGGCGAGCTGCCCCTATGTTTTTGCGCTGGAAGCATGCTTCATGCAGTGCCGTGCGGTTCGTTTTTGCAGGATCAGCAAATGGCTCATTAATATCGTGTATGGTCGCTAAAATAGCTTCAAACTTTGTGGTATCCCAAATCTCTCTGGCTGAGTCGTAAGGCATGTTCACTATAGCATCAAAAAGCGGCTGTGTTAATGGCAAGGCTTGCCTTGCCATGCGAATCCCGTCTCTTCTTGCCCTTCTTGGCAAAAGAGGTGTTGCTTGGTCGCATGCACTATGTAATAAAAAAAAGCAGCTCAAAAAAATGCCTAAAAACAGGAATTTTATAGCACAACCAATAATCATTATTCCCCCACCTTTTTTGATGAGTGCCTACTTTTATCAGCAATGATTGTATTGGTTTGTGAGTGATTAGGGCAATTGCCGATTGTTTTACTAATAAAAAAGCCCCAGCAAAGAGCCAGGGCTTTTTTATTAAGTGCGTTGAAAATAGCGTTATAGGGGTAATACCGATCTGACACCTCTTGCTGCAGCATAAACCACATTGTCAAGCGCATCTACAATGTTCCCCACGAAAGATCTCTCACCAGCAGTTGTTCTGCGGTGGTGTACCGTGGCTGCGGTTGTACGTGCGGCAAGTTCTTGAGCAGCTTCTTCATCAGCCCCAAGTTTTTCAGCGCGGTCTAAATGCCTTAAAATATTTGGACGGGCATAATCACGTGCGCAGCGACCTGCTGCCCCTATTTCTGTTAGATCTTTGTCTGCTATGCCAATAGGGTCAGCTCCTGCGGCCAGCAACAAGTCTAAAATAGCATAAGATTCTTCATTGCAGACCCCAGCATCAAAGATTGGTGCATTGTCATGAAATGATTTATTACGAGTGCCGTTTTTGCAAAAAGCGATGAGGGCAGTTTCTCCAGTGACGGTGTCTTGCTGATTAACAAAGGCGGCAAGATCAGTCTCGCTTAGTCTTGTTGGGATGAGTAAGCGAATGACTTCGAGCGGGGCGCAAGGGCTAGACAAGCAGGCTTTCAGCAATGGAGACCTGTTCCGCTTATCTAGCGCTGCAACCTGAGCGCCAGCAATTATAAGTTGCCCTATGACGTCGATGCTTTGTCTTGGCATTACGGGAGTGCCAGGAACGCTTGTGCATGCTTTATGAAGCGCTGTTTCTCGCTCACTGTTAGTTCTGTTTGGGTTTGCCCCTAATCCTAACAGCGTTTGAATTACCCGTGGATGTTTCTATCTATAGCATGCTGTATGCAATAGGGTGTTATCGTCCTTTGTTGAAAGTGGATTATTTATGTTGCGCGTAGTTATCCACGAAGGAAAACCGCTTCTTTTAGCCGCAAAATCATTGAATACTTTTTCTACTGAGTCTGCTGTAAGTATTTCGGCAGCGGTTGCTGCGTGAGCGAACGGAAATCCAATCAAGCTGGCTAAGCCGAGTGCGCGTAGTGTTTTTATCATACCGTCTCCTTTTTAGAACAGGTTTTTTGTAGCATACAAAAGGGTAATTTATTGGTTTTATTACCGCAATAGATATAAAAAAAGATGCCCTGGCAATTTGCCAGGGCATCTTTTGGATTTGGGATAGAGGGCTAGTTAATGCAGGTACCAAGTGCAATAAACTTGAAATCAGCAGCGTTGAGCAGTGACGCAATGCGCATATTGAAAATCATATCGCGGGTAACTGGCTTGCGCAGCTGCTTAATGACAATATCAAGGTCTTCAGGGAACTTGTTTGGCTCAATTTGCCAGCCATTCAAGAAGTTAGGCAGGGAGATAAAATAAAGCTCGTTGAATGACATGAGCAAGGTTTCATTTTCTGTTGGAGCAAAGTCGCCTTGCACACAAAAGCGGCGATCAAGTTGATATTCACCAAGCTTAACCCCTTCTGCATTGGTAATGGTCCACGTGGTAATGCTGCGAGGGATCTCAATGACAGTATCGTTATTCAAGCGGGCCTTAAAGCTTTCGCCGGTGAGCACAAAGCCCGTGCGCTCCATTGTCAAGGTGCCTTCTGGGAAGGGGAGTACAATTTTGTCACCAAGTCCGCCGTTGGCATCGGCGCCGCTGACAATAAATTCCCAGCCATTGGCATAATAAACGGGCTGCGATGGCAGTTGTGGGTCAATGTTTTTAATGTTGTAAATGCCGCTTCTCATGAGCTGCAGCAGATCAGAGCCACCCGCAATGTACTTAACTGTTTTGCCTGCATCAGCGCGCGCTTTAAGCGTCTTAAGACTTTCTTCATGCCAGTGCTTCCAGCCATTGCCAGCTAAGTTGTACCATGCAACAGCGTAGAGCATCCGGCCAAGTGGCTGCTCTTTTATGTCAATCATCATGCGCTGGAAAGCTGGAAAGCTTTGTGCCTCAAAGCAAAATTCGAAGAAGCGGTTAGCAACCGTAAACAGATATTTTGACGCTTCTACTTGGTCTGGGTGTGCGTACAGGAGGCGCATGAGCGCATTGTATTTTTCAATAATTTTGTTTGACTCAGTATTGTTGCTCTCTTCAACGGCGTCTGTAGGGGTATACATGGGGGCATCGCGCAGCAGATTAATAAATGCTGGCATATTCCTTTCCATGAGGTCATAGACGGAACTGAAGTTTTCTTTGATTGGGATTGCTACTGGGTTGCGAAGCATAAACCCTTCAGGGGTGATGTATGAACCGGTTAATTTGTCGAGGAGTGGAGTGAGGTGCGTAAGGCTGTGAATAGCACCAACGTATTGCTGCCGAATTTGTGCTGCATCCAGGTGTTCAGCCATAGTTCTAAGATCTTTGTCTGGCATAATCATTTGCCATTCAACCCATTTTGCAAAAACTTCTCCAGCCTGTTTAGTAACTGGTTCAGCGTGTCCTGTTGTGGTTATGCTGATAGCGATGGCTGCGGTGAGCGATAGTCGCTTGATAAGAGTAGAAATCATGGTTCTCCTTTTTACTTAAGAATGATTTTACGTCGGATCTGATGCAAATTTAATAAATTTCAGTTCATAGGTGTTGAGCATGGAAGCAACGCGAAGATTTTGTAAAAATGACTTTCCAACAGGCTTGCGGAACTGCTTAATGATCATGGTAAAGCGATCATCAAGCAGTGAAGGGTTGGTGCCCCAGCCATCGATCATTTCTGGCTGAGCAAGGCAGATCATTTCATCGTAGGAAGCGACAAATACCTTGTTTGTATCGTAAACAAGATCATCCTGGTCGAGTGGGCAGCGCTTGAAGGTAAATGCACCAAGAACATTACCGTCTTCGCCAACGATGTTCCATTCGGTGGTGCTTTTTCTGATTTTGGCTATCTTCTCATTAGAAAGCTTGGCATAAAAATAGTCGCTTTCAGTGGTCTTGCTGCGCACAAGTTTTACGTTATTGCATTCAACACCACAGATAATCTCATCACCAAGGCCTTTGTTTGCTGCCTTGCTGGCAACTAAAAATTCCCAGCCAGGTGAGTAATAGCGGTCTTGTGTTGGATAAAATGGGTCTAAGATCGTTACGTTATATATTCCTAGCCGTAAGAACTGGTAGAGGTCAGCACCCCCAGCGATGTAGACAATATCTTTGCCTTGTTGGGCAGCAATTTGTAGCTCATCAAGAGCATTTTGGTGCCAGTGACGCCAGCCTTCGCCAACAAGCGTGCTCCACACGGTGGTATTGAGAAAGCGTAAAACAGGGTAGGTGGCAGCATTTTTGTAGAGTGCAAGGTGCTGAGGAAACGTTTTATCCTCAAAGCAAAACTCAACAAGCCGATTGCCAAGTGCAAAAAGGCGTTTGTTTTCTACAAATGGATTAGGATCTGAAACAAGCATTCGTAATGCTGCTGTTTGCTTGCTAATAGTATCATTAATTGGTGCACGCTCTTCGATATTGTTTAAGCTGACGTTGGTGAGTGGTGATTGGCAAAGTGTCTCAATAAATGTGGCAGCGTTATGGTCAAGATCTTCTAGTAGAGATGTTATTGATGTGCTAATTGGATCAAGACCTCCCTTGGATAGCATGCAACAGTCTGTTGATAGCGTATTGCCTGAAATTAGCTTGAGAAACTCTTCATAACTGCTCAGTGCGCCAAGATTATTTATTAAGTGCTCTCTGAGTGTTTGAGTAAAGTCTTCATTAACGTCAATTTCGCTTAATGCAACATCGCTTAGAACTCGCTGGTCTTTAAACCATCTGCCGAATACATCTATACAATGTCGTTGGTTTTGTTTGAGTGTTGCTTCAGAGTGTGGGGCTGGTTTTCTGGTTGCTGCGTATGCACCTGATGTCCACACAAGTATGGCAAGTGATAAAGAAAAAAGCTTCATTCCGATCCCTTTTTTTATAGAAATGTTGAGCAATTTGGTCAGAGTCTCTAGCCTTTTTCTAGGGGCTCATTGCATTACAACTGAACAGAGTGTAGCATGCTTGTTTTTTTTTCCAATAAATGGTGGCATTTCTTAGTACAACTCGGATTGATAAGTATTTTTACTGTCTATGCGTATCCTCAAAATACAGCAGAAGCGCAGCGTGCAGCTATGCAAGTGCGTCGGCAACGGGCTGCTTATCGCTATGTCCAAGAAGTGCTTAGCCCACCCGTGCAGCAAGCAGGGTTGGAAGAAATAGAGGATCCTTGGTCGCTGAAACATCGTATCTATCATGCTTCTAGGATTCTTGGCTCAGCTGGCGTGAGTGTCCTGAGCTCTGAAGCATTCATGTACTTGCTGTATCGTATTCCGGTAATTAAAGAGATGTTTGCTAGTTTAGAAAAAAAAATCAAATTGTGTCATGACACCATAGGGATTGCCAAGCAAGTACATACCACAAGAAAAGGCTTGCGGGAGTATTTTTTGGGTAAAAACAAAATGGAGTATGTTAAAGAAATTGACGCTACTGTAATTCCAGACTTTGAAGGATTTTTACTTGACCACCTTGAGAAAAAGACATCACTTGAAAATATGTTTGCTTGGATAAAAAAAGGGACTGCGAGTGGAATTTTTTTTTGCTTGAATCATTACCTTTCAAAAAAAACAGCTCAAGCAGAGTGGACCTATAAAAGTATTTTAGAAAAAGTAATAGAGAAGTGGCCCGAGCACCAGTATTATTTTCCACGAGCGCTTAAGCCGCGGTTTCGATTATTGTACGATGCCTACATTGCTCGTTACAAAGTGCTTGAAATGGATGAGGCTGATGCGCAGTGTTTTATCGAGTGGGTTTGCCTTGAGGTGATTGATACGTTGATGACGCTGTAGCTTTGTGCGTCCTGTATGCTGATCAATAGCCAATAAGAAAGCCCGCCTCAAATCCAGGCGGGCTTTTCATGAATCTGAAAAATGGCGTATTTATTCTTTTGGCTCAGTGCTTGCCTGGTCCTCAGCAAAAATAAGGACTTGTAGCACTCGGCGAGGGGATGCCTGTTGCACTTGAAAATGGAAGCCTTCATACAAAACACGCTCGCCTTTTTTTGGTAAGTGCTGCAGTTTTTCTGCCAAAAATCCGCCGATTGAAATCGAATTTTCAGCAACCATGTGAATGTTTAAAAGGTCTTCAATTTTTTCAAGACTTGCAGTGCCGTCAACAATCCAGCCACCTTGCTCGAGTGGTACAATCTCGGTAACGGTCTTTTCGTGCTCATCAACGATCTCGCCAACAATTTCTTCAATAATATCTTCTAGGGTGACAAGTCCAGCAATGCTGCCGTATTCGTTAAGAATAATCGCCATGTGGATGTGTTTTTTCAGCAACTCGCTGAGCAACTGGTTAATTTTTTGAGTTTCAGGGATGAACATGATGGGGCGAACAAGCTCACGGAGTGACTTAACCTCTTTTTTGTAGAGCAAATCAAAGATGTCTTTTTGGTGCACAACGCCAATGATATTGTCGTCATCACCATCATAAATAGGCAGGCGTGAGTAGCGTGAGCGGGCAAAAATATCCATGCCTTGTTCAAGGCTGGCATTGACATCAAGCAGGGTGATATCTGCTTTAGGAATCATAATTTCGCGCACTAAGGTTTGTCCGAGGCTGAAAACGTTTTGCAACATCTCAGTTTTTTCTGACTCCATGAGCCCTTTCTCATCGCTATAATCGATCAAAAACTCGATCTCTTTTTCAGAAACCACATCATGCTTATCAAGCACATGCTTTCCGCCAACCTTAGCAAAAAACTTGTCAGCGATTTGCAGGAGTATGGTTACGAATGGGTATTCAATGTGGTACAGCAAATTAATGAGCCACAGGCATGACCCAAAGAGGCGCTCGTGGTGGGTTTTAGCAAAACTCTTGGGAATAATTTCCCCAAAGATCAGGATCATAATGGTTGCAAGGCCAACACCGATGGCTAATCCAAAAGCGCCAAGATAATATTCCATGGCATTAGAAATCAGTACTGACGCCAGAACGTGGGCAAAATTGTTTGCAATTAAAATAGTAATCAAGATACGTTGAGGGTTTTTTTCCCAGGAATCAAACAAGTTGCGATATTTTGCGACAGAGAGCGCAAGCTCTTTGAGTTTGAACAGGCGCAGTGCGGTAAATGCTGTTTCTAAGAAGGCGAATAACGCTGCAAAGCAGAGAGCGATAATAAAAAGAACAATTTGTAGTAAAAGCGACATAAAAAATAACTCCTTAAGCGGGATCAGTACAATGATAAAATAGTGGCTGGCATTAGGTTAACTACGAGTATTGGATCATACGTTCATGGTTAACAGCTGCTTTTTATCAATTTTACCCGTTGCATTCATTGGTAGGTCATCAAGGCAGATAATTTTACGCGGGACCTTGTATGTTGCTAGGTTGTGCGCACAGTGCTTGCGCAGTATTTGCTCTATATCTGGCTCTCGGCTTCTAAGTGCTACAAATGCAACAGGAACTTGCCCTGCCATGTCTTCCTCCTGTCCTATCACGGCGGCCTTAAAAACCGACGGATGCATCATGAGAACATTTTCTATTTCAGCGGGGTAAATATTAAACCCCTTGTGAATAATTATATCTTTAGTCCGCCCACGTATAGCAAGATTTCCATGTAAATCAATTGAGCCTAGGTCGCCAGTATTCAGCCATTTTTCTTGTAAAACAGCAGCAGTTGCTTCCGGTGCGTTGTAGTAGCCCATCATAATATTGTCCCCTTTGATCCAGAGCGATCCAATAGTATTTTCAGGAACAAGCGCGCCTTGGTCATCGCGTATTTGACAGGTAATACCAAAGAGTGGCTTGCCGGCAACATACGTTGCTGCGCTATTGTTTTGAAGGTTGAAAGAGACGACAGGGGCGGCTTCAGAGAGTCCATAGCCAGTGCAGATTTTTCTGCCATAAATACCTGAAAAAGCAGCCCTAGTTTTATCAGGTAGCATGTCAGCGCCAGAAACAAAGAGCTTAATTGAGTTTAGTGGGGCCGTTTTCATTAAACACAGCAACCCGTAAAGTGGCGGAACGCCAAAAAAGATAGTTGGCTTTTCCATGAGGCCATCGAGAATAAGGCGTCGATCAATTTTTTGTACCAAGATGACGCAGGCGCCAATAAGGGCTGGCAGCCATAAGCAGGTATTTTGGGCAAATACGTGGAACAGTGGCAGTACACAAAAAAAGCGCTCATTGTTGCCAAGGCCAGCAGCAGTAAAGCGAGCAAAGCATTGCATAACGTTAGCCATAACATTGCGCGAGGAAAGCATCACGCCTTTTGGTATGCCTGTTGTTCCTGAGGTGTAAAGCAAGGCGCACAGATCGTCAGGATCAAGGTCTTGTAAAACGACGTCGCTGCACGCGTCTTCAACATCTTCTGGTTCTGGTACTAGCCAATCAAAAGCATCATCAGAAAGAATCAGTGGCTGGCAAGATATTGCATTGTTTGCAAAAGCAGCATCAGCAGTTGGTTTGAGCGTTGAAGAAACAATAAGTGCTGCTGGTTGCGCATCGTTGAGAATAAAGCCTAGCTCGCGCTCGTGCAGGAAGGTATTAACCGGGACACAAACAGCGCCAATTTGCCAAGCAGCAAAATACGCAACGTAAAAAGCTGGCGCATTTTCGTAAAAAATCATGACACGGTCGTGCTTTTTTACGCCAAGCGAAAGGAGCTTGCGGCTCATGAGCAGGGCACGAAAATATAAATTTTTATAGGTGAATTGTTGCTGTGGTGCAATGAGCGCTAAGCTTTGCGGGTTGCGCGTGTAAGCGCGTTGTAAGAGGCGCCCCACAAATAACGGTATGCCGTTAGGGCTACAATTTTTTTGAATTTCATCAAATATGGCTTGTTCAGACAACCCCATGAGAACTTTCTGCAATCGCATTAATCTTCATCTTCTACTTGTATCACCGACACGGGACACAGATCTGCTGCTTCACGTACAAGCTCGTTATGAGCTTGTACGTCAGCATCAGGTAACACTTCTGCGGTTGCTTTCACTAAAAATACTTTTGGGCATACAGCCTCACAAGTACCACATGAAATACATCCGGGCTGGATTTGTACACGTTTAATTTTTTTGCACATACCGGCTTAAAAAAACTAGGTTAGTGTTGTGTTTTATCATCAGCTTTATCGAGCAGTGACTCTTCATAATCTTTTAGGCTACCAAAAAGATCGGTGCTGCCTTCAGATGATCCACAGCCTTTGCCGCTACCACAACCGTTGCAGCCGCCACAAGAGCCAGCTTCACCGTCGAGTGCTTCACAGCCACAGCCATCTTCGCTACCGCAACCTTCTTCATCTTCATCTTCGCCGCAAGCGTCATCATCACACTCTTCATCATCGCAGCAGTTTTCATTGTCCATACCGTCTTCTTCTTCAATCGCAAGAATAGACTCGAGGTATTCAGCAACTTCTTCTGCACTGCCTTCATTAACAGCATCTTTGATGTCGCTAATCATGAGGATTAGGCTTTGCTTTGATGTTTCTGACTCAGCTTGAACTTCTTGCTTGAAGGTTTCTGTGTCAACAACTTCAGCATTTTCGTCAATGATCATGGCAAGCAATTCTTGTGCTTGCACAGGATTGTCGAGTGTTGAAATTTTGCTCAGTGCATCAAGTTGTTCCGTGAGGAATTCGATATCAAGGTTTGCGTCTTCGTTGATGCGAGCAGATTGTGCCTCAACTAATTGAGCTACGCGTTCAAGCGCTGCTCCATCTGCTGAGCCGATTGGGTATTCTGCGATGCGAGCATTGACTGCTTTGAGCAAGTCTTCAAACATCGAGCCGCATTCAGCAAGTGCTTCTTTTTGAGATTCTAGAAGGAAAGATGTTTGTTCAATAATCGTTTGGAGTCTGCTCACAGGCAACCTTTCATAATATTAATCAGTGACTTCAATGCGAAGAAAAAGCAACGAGTAAATAGTCTACCTGTTTTTTAGATTTACGCGAGAGGGTCACTAAAAAGCCAATAATTACAGGGTCTTGCCTCTTTCTTTAACTATGATCTAGACTTTTTGCTCTATTTATCTTGTATTAATGAGAGGATGAGACGTGGATAAATTCAGTTTGAAAAAATATTTTTGGTCGTGGCTACAGTCCACTTTAATTATAGCTCTTTTTTCCCCATTGCTTGTATCGCCAGCTGCTCCTCTAATTACGCCACCAGCAACCCCTGCTTCTGCAAAAATTGGAATTGTCACCCTTATGCTTGCAGACAACAATTTACATGAATTCGCTTTGGGTGATACAGCTGATATCGTTGCTGCAAAATTTGACCAAACCGTTCGTAGTTTTGTTGTTTGGGATAAGCCTGATGATGATATTACCTGGCGGTTGGAACTACAAAGTGGGGATTCACTTGACAGAGGTAGTTTTACCGGGGGGAGTGATTTAGGCACTAATCCAAAGCAAGAGCTTATTGACATGTCATCTTGGTTTTTACAATGGGTTAATCCTAAAATAATGATTGTTAATATGTGGAGTCATGCTTCTGGCATCAAAGAGCCTAATTTGTCTCAAATTAACAGGCCAATTGCTCCTTCTGGTTTTGTCCCTAAGTCAGTTACTCTTGCCGCTCGTAGCGTTGCTAAGGCAAAGATTAGATCGTTGCAGCGACCAAGTAGAAATCGTCGGGGGCAGATACAGCAGCCAAGGGCAAAAAAACGAACAAAAGCCCAATTCCCCTTGGTTTCATTGCCTGGAGCAGAGAGTCGTTGGCCTGGCGCTACAGCTGCTATTCAAAAAGGGTTTGGTTTTGATGATACTCAAAAAACCTACCTAACAACAAAATCAATGAAAGAGGCTATTGCTGGGATTAAGAAAAACTTTAAAAAGCCAATAGATATCATGTTGTTTGATGCTTGCTTAATGGGACTGCTAGAAATTATTTATGCGCTTAAGGATTTGGTTGAGTTAATTGTTGCTTCGCCAAATAGCGTTCCTGGGGATGGTATGCCTTACAATGCTATATTCAATTGGCTTGGCAGTAACCCAGATGCTCCCAGACTGGCTATTGCTATGCAGATGGTAACGCTGTTTGGGCAATATTACAGAGATGTTGCGGCAAGTGCTACCAATCCAGCTCTTGTGCGGAATGCGCAGCGAGCAACATTTGCTGTCTTAAATGTTGCCGCGATTGCCTCACTGGTTGATGCGTTTACATCCCTTATAAGCGCCGTTAATGCATGTGCAGCTATTGATCAGAATAAAACAAAAACTGCTGTGCGTGCAGTCCGTACGGCTATAGCGAATACAACAACATTGCAATTTGATCTGACTGATTATGTTGATGTGAAGCTCGTTTTGCAGCAATTTATTACTGCTTTTTCTGCCCTTGCACCAGCAGCAATGCCCGTAGTTTCTGTTGTTTCCTTAGCTCCTTTAGTAGAAATTACCGATGATTCGGTAGGAACGGATCAAGTTGCTACAGTCAGCCCCGAGCTTTTCGATCCATCAACTGAGGCTCAAGAAGGAGCTGGTATTACGCCAGAATCTTCTGCTGAAACCAAAGGGGCACCAAAAAAACCTGCACCAAAAAAACCTGCACCAAAAAAACCCGCACCAAAAAAACCCGCACCAAAACCAACCAGTAAGCCTACAGCTAAGCCTGCTGGAAAACCTGTAGTAACACCCCCGAACAAGGGCGCTGCCGACTATGCCAGCCAAGCGCAGCGTGTTGTTGATGTGGCAACAGCAGGCTTGGCTGCGCTTAACAGTGTTGTTTTGAAGTGCACCGCAGGGGTAGGGCTAGCAAACTCTTGTGGCTTGAATGTCTACTATCCAGCCCAGGGGGGTGTTGATGCATCATATCCAAATTGTGATTTTGCTAAAAAGACCGGCTGGGACAAATTTATTACAAAATACCAGTAG
>CAMBZK010000019.1 GCA_945872225.1 candidate division TM6 bacterium UASB124 | reverse complement strand
GTGAGATGCTTATGTTCACGCAATACTCAATTGCAGCATTGGTGACAAAAAACGTAAAGTACCACTTTCTTGAACAGTCCTATAATTGTCTTATCTTCGCCATGATAATTACTGTTACTTGCATGCCTATTGCACAAGCAGCCGAGCTAGAGGCTTCTAGTGCAGACAGTATTGAAGCGCTTCTTGCTTTTTATAAACGAGTAAATATTGAGAAAGAAACAAATCAACACAGGTATGAATACAATAAAGACGTCACACCATTAATGCTGGCAGCCCTGCACAATGACGAGAAAGAAATTGAGAAGCTTCTTGGCCTAGACGAACTAGCACAAATTAATGCACAAACATACCACGGCATAACTGCACTATTCTTAGCGCTCAGGCATGATGCACGCCACTCCAATGTAGTTGCAATGCTGGTAGATGCTGGTGCAGACATCTCACTCGTCCATCCCTGCAAATGCCCCGAAACTATTTCTTATGGCGAAATCGTTGGCAAAGACCCTGAAATGCGCAAAAAAAATCGATTCACACTGAACAATACAGGTGCTCATAATAGTTTTGAAGTCGCATGCGCCCGCGGGCACGATAATGTTGTTAAAGCACTCATAGCCTATGACCGCAAACACTATGCTAGCAGCATGTTAAAACAGCATGGAGCATCTGGATTGCGGCATGCCGCCTTTGGTGGTGCAATAGCAGTCATACAGCTCCTTCTTGCTGCAGGGGTTTATGTTGAAGGCATAGAACCAGGCCATTGCTACGATACAACAGCCAGTTCTGCACTCAAGGTTGCAGTTTTAAATCTCCAAGATCAAGCTGCTGCTGTTTTGTTAGCCAGTGGCGCAGATACTGGCAGGCTCGATTTGAATTATAAACCATACGTA
Source organism: candidate division TM6 bacterium UASB124 (assembly GCA_945872225.1). Taxonomy (GTDB): domain Bacteria; phylum Babelota; class Babeliae; order Babelales; family RVW-14; genus CAIKAH01. Next base: position 11,301 of record CAMBZK010000019.1, on the reverse strand, counting down.
TTGCCGCCAGTATCAGTCGCAGATTCAACAGACATAGAAAATGATACTAGCGAGGCACCAATTGCTGATGCGGATAGAGCAAGCCGCGATGTAATCTGCGTACAATATTGTACGCAGGCAGATGAAAAGCGTTTCTGAATAGACACTTCTGCAAATGCGATACCCAACAAGAGAGATTGGTACACTAAAAACACTTTTCATCGTTTTTGCCAGCTCTGTAGCGACACTACTCTATTTTTTTGATAGGCTCGAAAAGTACGGTATTTTACCCGCCAAATGTGCCAACTATAAAGGAGCACTATGTTGCTTTCACTCTATTTGCAAAGTCTACTCATCGGCGCCTCAATCGCTGCACCACTTGGTCCTATTTGCCTTTTATGCATCACCATCACCTTGCATCACGGCCTGGCCGCTGGCTGCTTGGCAACCCTTGGATCGGCATCAGCTGATATGGTGTACGCGCTCATTGCTGGCCTTGGACTCACGTGGATCAGCGCGGTATTGTTTAGCTACCAGAACTGGCTTGCTTACGTTGGCAGCGCCTATCTGCTCTATATGGGCGTCACCTTGCTGCTACAACAAGCACATCACGGCCCATTCGAACAAAAGCGCGCACCAGCAAAAAATATTTTCATAAAGCTATTTGGCTTAACGCTTACCAATCCTATGACGATCATGGCTTTTTTAAGCGCATTCACGAGCATTGGGGCTATGGGAGCAACGGCTTCTGGGTGGCACACCCTAGCAATGGTTGCTGGCGTATCAAGCGGATCACTTCTGTGGGGGCTTGGGCTATGCCTGGCAACATACAGCATGAAAAGCTATGTCATTAAATACATGCCTCTCATCGATAAAATTTCTGGTATCGTCATTATCATTTTTGCTTTAAAAATTATCTCTATGGCGTAAAAAAAGCCCGCTTTCATGAAAGCGGGCTTCAACTTTTTTCGATTTAACTCTATGTATTTTTAACAAGTCACCACGCCTAGTGGCGCAACACGCAAAGCAAAAGGCATTGACTGGTTAAATTCGGTAATAATATCGTTAATCTTTCCTAGCGTATCTTTTTCAATATGAGACGCATCCCAGTCGCCAACAGAAAAGCCTAAACGCTTTGCCAACGGCTGCCCCTGAAAATTGAGCCGCCCTCCTGGCTGCATCATAATAGTCACCGCACTATCGTGGCTCAGAACAATATCTTTGCCCATCAAAAGCTTGTTCGGTAATCGGACATTCTTGCCAGGCAAGATAAAATAGCCCTCTTTAGTGCTCACTATTTCGTACATGTGGCCCCGCAGCGATGGATTTACTTTAACGTATGGCCCCTTCCAGCGACGCGGATGAGCTAGATTCAACATGCCAATACTTGATCCAGTAAATTTCTCTACGGTTAAAAAATCAATAACACCACCACCAGGGCGAATGCTCAAAATATTACATGTTTTATCTATTTCACCAAGCGCTTTTTCGATAATAGCTAGATCATCTCTGATCGCCATCGTCACAACAGAGCTACGAGAATTAAATATTTTGAATACAAAAACAGGAAGAAGGACCAACAGTAGCGAGGAGCTGAACAATACAAAGTATTTTTGCGCACGTCGCCATAACGGCAGCATTACATGGTCAACACGTTCATCAAAGTCATGCATAACCTTGCCTATCTTTCTCATCGTACCCCCTTCAACCCTCAGTATCCTGAGTCTGTGAGCCTTGCTTCCCTATAGTTTATGCTAGACAAACTAGCGCAAAAAAAGAAGTATATTTTATTAGCTGCCAATATTGCTTGATTCCTTCATACTTATTCTTCTGCTAGAAATTAAACTAACCGGCTGAAATAGCGCTTAATTAATTATTAAATAAATAGTCCTTCCTGCTTCAATGTTTGTCTGATACAATGCTCGTGAATAACCTGTTGCCACTAAATTTTACTAATTTTTATTCGGCAGGAAATACTCATTTTTAAGCTCATCATAACCACGATAACACTATGAAAATACGTACATTATTTTTTGCCCTGGTGATTGTTTTTGCATCCGGCACAAACGTAAAACCAGCCACTAATGTCTCTACGGTTATTGCTAATATATCGGCCTTAGATGATTCTGCTACACACGAAAAAGTCAACAAGGCGATAGATGCAGTTAAGGATCTTGATAACCTAACTATTGAGGAAATAACAACACTGGTGCCTCTGTTACTACAAAAACATCTGTTTTTTTGGCCTAAAGGCGAGCCCAATTGGCTCCATACAAATCTATTTTCGAGTAAGCACCAACTTGACACAACAGCAAGCCATGGGCACGCCATTTTAGCTTTTGTTTTGCCTGTGTGGCAAGAGTGGGCTGATTTTAAATTTATAAGCGCCCTGCACGAGCAAAATACGATTGACGGTGCAATAAAAGATTTCACGCGTTGTTGTATTGGTCCAGTCGTGGTTCACTCCCCAAAAGCACGAAGAATGAGTGCTGGAAAAGACCTTACTAATGGAATGGCTATACTCAATTTAGGCCAACGAGCCGTCATGAGCGAACAAAGTGCCTTTATTAATAGAAGACGAGGAAGCTAAATCTATGAAAACAATGATTCGTTTTGCCATACTCTTTTTTACCATGAGCAGTACTGCTCATGTATTTGCCGCTAACGAAGATCTCCTAGAAATTGGTATTGATCTTCTCAGACGAAGAAACAGCCTTACTGAAGCTGACATGAAAACAGAAGATGATTTTCGCAAGAATGTTCTGGAAGTATGTAACGCAACAAAATACTTGCTAACGAGTGATGACGACAAAGAAGCCGCAATTCTAAGCATTTTAGCAAGGATGGGATTAGAAATACCAATCTGCCGAAGAACGGCTCATTTACCGCCACCCGCTAAGAGAAAATTAGATTTAGGCAAAGCATCAGCAGTAAGATTAGAAGGTGCCAAGGATAAGGTGCTTAACGCTTTTGCAGGCACCATGCCACCTGATGATGCGCTTGTTTTATAGCCCTCGTATATTTTTCAATGTCTTCAAATCACCAATTGGAGGTTAATCGTGAAATTACCCGTTATGATGGCTATTATTGTTCTTAGCCTGTGCTGGTTTACACCTTCGCCCGCAGCTACTCCTGGGTGCCCCGCAATGGGGATAGTGCAAGCTTTTTTACGAATAAAAGAGCCAACTGACGCAGACAAGCAGGCTGCAGCCGGTAAACTTTGGACCCAAAGAAACCGCCTCTCAGAAGAAGCTATAAGTTTGATAACCGAGAGCAAGAATGAGTTTCTTAAGGACGTGTTGGCTGAATGCCGAGAAGCCACAAAAGTGTCTACTCCTCCAGCTCGTGCCCGCAAAGCACCAGATTCTCCCGAAGGAGTCCGAGCAGGCACAGCAACGGCTGGTGATGACGCCACTCACGCAGCCTACCGAGCTTCAGCTATACGTAAGCTATTTCCAACCCCATCAACTTAATTCATCCAATGCTTCTGCGCGCGATGGCGGCATTTCAAGCTCTTCCAGCTGCCCCGTAGCAACTAACTGTTGCTGCGTGTAGGCAGCATAAGCATCTTTGATCATGCTAACCTTGTCAGCGCTTACAATCATTAAGATGCCGGCTTCTTGCACTATGCACAGATCGTCAACGCCGATACAAACTACTGTTTGAGCATCAGTCTGCACGATATTGTTTTCAGCATGCAGTTGTATTAATTTTTCAGGTGATTTATGAATGCGCTCTTTTATGTTTAAAAAAGTCCGCAAGTCACCAACATCACTCCAGGCAAATGTTACCGGCAAAACTAATAATTCTCTGGTTTTTTCCAGTACCGCATAATCAAATGATAGCGATGGCAAGCACTCATAATCAAAGAGCCCTTGCAAATACCCTTGCATCTCTTCATACAAGAGCGGTGCACAAAACATAAACTGCTCCATAAATGTCTGGATCTGGCCGATGACAATGCCGCTATTCCACAACATGTCGTCACGATGCAGGTAGTTTGTTGCTATTTCTAAGCGTGGCTTTTCGTGAAACTGAGTAACTAAGTGTGCCCCAATGCCTTTTTCTACATGGTACTGAATATAGCCATAGCCAGTCATTGGCGCTGTTGGCGTGATGCCAAGTAAAACCAGTCGCTCATACTGCTGGGCAAGGTGCACTGCACGATTAATCTGCTTAAAAAACGCATTATTATCATCAATATAATGATCAGCCGGCATAACAATAACCGTAGCATATTGATCATAAGCAAGAATGCGCTGACACGCGTACAAAATCGCTGGCGCTGTATTTCTTTGCTCCGGCTCGACCACAACCTGCCCCCGATCACCAACCTCATGACGAATAAGCGCTTCTTGTCGTTCACAAGTTACCACTAAAATATTAGAGGCATCTGTCAGTATACTGGCACGATCAAGCGTCAAACCAAGCAGTGTTTTCTCACCAATTAATGACAACAACTGCTTTGGCTTTTCTGGCGTCGATAACGGCCATAACCGCTCGCCATTACCACCAGCCAAAATCACAATGTACACATGACTCATTGCTCTTGTCCTAATTTTGCTCAGTGAAAGCCCATAGCTGCTGCAGCACCCAGTTTTGCACAGCACGATGCGCATTGTTTTTATTCATGGCGTCATCCACAAGCCAGAGGGGGGTTGCCAACTCTGCTCGCGGAGCATAATGAGCATCGTATGAAAGTTTTTCAAAATATGCCGGAAAATACCGCCCTTTAGAAAACCATTGAGCCAGAGGGGCCCCAAAACCAACTTTTTGACGATAAATAATCTCTTTTGGTAAAAACTGCTCAGCAACTTTTTTAAGAAGGTATTTTGTTGTTTGGTTCTTAAATTTTAGCGATCCTGGCACATTCATCATAAACTCAACCAGGTGGTGGTCTAAGAATGGTTCACGGGCCTCAATACTTGTAGCCATCGACATTTTATCAGCACGCATTAATAAGAGCTCTGGAAGCCGTTGTTTAAGCTCCAGATACATCATTTGCTTAACAATATCAGCATGCGGATCTGCTGCATGCAGCTTACCTAAGTGATAGGCAACAATGCTGTGGCTATCAAACGCCTGGGAGAATCCAGGATAAATTTGATCAATGACATAATCTTTATCTAATGCATCACGCCGCATGTCATGCAAATATGCCTGTTTTTGTGTTTCGCTGAATGCTATAGCACCACCCCAAAACAATGCCCTATTTTGCGCCCAATTATACATCACATCATTTTTAAGCGGCTGATCTTCAAACAGTGGCTGTGCTGCATGGTACATGCCACGGCGTAGGAGCGCAGGAACAAAGCGCTGAGAAGGCTGCCAAAAACGCTTGTGGACCTTTGCATAATCGGCATAGGTGTTGTAACCAAAAAAAAGCTCATCTGCCCCCTCTCCAACTTGCACCACTTTCATGCGAAGGCTGTGAGCGAGCGTAGAAACATAATAAAAAGGGATACAAACAACGTCAGCCAAAGGCTCATCAAGCATGCCAACCATGTTTTCATAGAATGCAAAAGCTTCTTCCTCACCAATGGTGAGCTCGTGATGCTCAGAGCCAAACAACGTTGCAACTTTACGCGCCCAGGAGAATTCATTGTGGTCAGGATTGTCGGCAAATGCGACGGTAAATGTTTTAATATTTGCTTCAAATTGTGCCATGAGCGCAACATTAAGGCTTGAATCCAAGCCTCCTGACAGATACGCCCCAACGGGAACATCCCCAACCATACGCTTTTTTACCGATGCTTTTAAAAGATCAGTAATACGCTCAATACAGTGGGCTTCTGAATAAAGCTCTCGCTGCTCAGCGGCGGATATCGATTTAAGAGGCGAGTACCACTCAACAAAATTAATCCGCTTATGCTTATCAATTTTTGCATAAAATCCAGCAGGTAATTTGTATACCCCTTCAAAAATAGTCATCGGCGCTGGAGCAACCATAAAGGTCAGATAGTGGTACCAAGCAAGTGAAGATATATTTTTCTTAAGCCAGGGAAGCTCCCATAAAGCCTTGATTTCTGATGCAAAGCTCAAAACCCCACCCTGTAATGAGAAGTACAACGGCTTAACACCTAGACGATCTCGCACCAACCAAAGTGTCTGATCACGCTTATCAAATAAGGCAAAGGCAAACATGCCATCAAATCGCTGGAGGCAATCAATCCCCCAAGCTTTGTACGCATACAAGATAACTTCGGTATCTGTTTGTAGCCTAAAATGATACCCCAATTTTTCCAGCTCATCACGAACAGAGCGATAGTTATATATTTCACCATTAAAAATAATAACCAACTCATTATCCGCATCAACCATTGGCTGATCAGCTGCACTAGAAAGATCAATAATTTTAAGGCGACGAGAAGCAAGCCCAAGACCTTGTGCCGCATCAGACCACACACCCGCGGCGTCTGGCCCGCGATGCGCGACCCGCTCATGCATGCGTACTAACAATGCCTCATCGCAAGCAAAATTTTGCCGTTGTAGATTATAAAAACCAACAATCCCACACATGCTTTCTCCTTTTCTCCCTGCTTACAAGCCAACAACTCTGGCGTACGCAGTTAAAAAATCACAGCGTTGCTGAAGATGCTTGCTCTTTTTTCACGTTACGAACGCTCACCTGCTCTTGCATGAGCATGCGATCAACAACATCCATTGCCGATAACATGGCAACATCCATATTGTTGTAGCGATGCATCCCATTTCGCCCCATAAGGTGCAAATTTTTAAATGTCTGTAAATAGCCCAATACGCAGCCCAAATGCTCTTTGTAATCAGCATCATAAACCGGATAGGCCTCTGGCGTACGCAAAACCATGCCACCGATGACAGCAGATGCACGCACAAGCCCTATTTTTTCAAGCTCATACTTTGCAAGTTCAATAATTTCATGATCAGGCTTGAACCAAAATGGTTCGTCAACGTAGGTAAAATACTCAAGGCTAAGCGCCGTGTGCTTAGTCGGATCATCAACCATTTTTAATGAGAAATTATTCATGTTCCCAATGCGCCCCATGCGCACTGTTTTTTCATGCACGTAAATCCAATGATCAGCTGAAACATGAAGCCGGCCAACAATCAAATTCACTGTTATCAGCCCGCGATACCGCAAGGCTTGCGCCGCACGAATTACAGCAGCTGGTGGCAATGGGTGAAGGTTCATAATGAGCTGTTGTAGCGGCATTGTTGAAAGAAATTCGTCTGCCTCATACGTTGTGAGCTGCACGGCACCACCGGTAGAAGCTGCTACAGGATCATGTGTAGAGACACTGATAATGCGCTTATGGTCATGCTCGATGCGCGTTACGGCTTGCTCCATAACAATTGATGCTTGCGGGTATGTTTTAATACGCGCCGCAACCTTTTCCCAAAAGGTACCTGCGCCACGAGCAGGATAATGAAAAACATCATTAATCGTGCGAGGCTTATTTTTGGTGAAAAAGCGACCAAAAAATGCATAAAAAATTGCTTGAGAAAGTGAGAAACCCTTGATGCGCTGTGCGGCCCAATCAGCAGAAATTTCATTGCAGGGAATGCCCCACACTTTTTCTGTGTAGGTCTTAAAAAAAATAGAAAAAAGGCGCCGTCCAAATTGATTGGTAACCCAATCTTCAAATGAACGAACTTCTTTGATTGGAAAAAAGCGAACCCACGCATAGCTAAACACACTACGCGCACACTCAATAATATTCAGACCTCTGATAACATTGACTGGCTCGAGCGGATAATTGAAAAAGTGCCGATTATAGTAGATACGCGTATAGCGCTTATGTTCGAAAAAATCACCTTCAGCGATATCTTGCCACCATGCGGTAACGCGCTCTGATTCGGTAATAAAATGATGCGGGCCAATATCGTAACGACAGTTTTTATACTCAACTGTTTTAGCAAGGCCACCCACTTGCGCATCACGTTCAAGTATCGTGACACCCATGTCACTGCGCTTTAATAATTCAAGAGCAGCCGTAAGCCCTGCTGGACCAGCACCAATAATAAGCGCTTTTTTGTTCGATACCTTCATACACTATTACCTTTTATTCGAGCACCAACTAAATAAAACAGTACTGATACCATAGTCAAAATTGATTCTATTGGCAATCGCAATCGCGCAAAGCCACAAATCGCTGTCGTAGCAACCATACAGATGCAAATACCAAAAAGCAATAAGAGTAATCGTTGCTTAGATAAAAGATGCCAGCACCGTACAAAAAAACCTGCAAGCCCAAGAAGTAATAGTAGCTGCCATAGCATCTCAAACCAACAAACAATACGAATACACTTGTTCTGAACAGCAGGGCAAATAAAGCGTTTTGCACGGTCAATGAGATTGCAACTCCCATCATACGGGGGCAACTGACCTTCTGCATCAATCATTAACAATTCTGCAACATACAAACCTGCAACTGTTTTGAAACAATTAACCATCCCCAACTGCAATGTCTGCGACAAGTGGGTAAACAGCATTCTTTGAGCAACGCGCTCCTGCTCCCAGGCTGTTAAGATTATTTGTTGCTCCATATCGCAAACACGAACAGGCTGTAACCGCACAGAGAGTGCTTCCTGAGCGGCGCTATGTGTTACCTGATGCGCCATTGCATAAACACGCGTAGCGCCGTGATTTAATATATGTGGCCCCGAGAGCGTATGCAAAAACCACAATCCAGTTATAAGCCAATTCCGTAGAAACCATGCAACAATAAATACGCTCCACCCCAATAAAAAACTTGTTGCTAATACCAGCCGCCGTTGCCACACCCCATGTACCAATAAAAAAACAAGCCCAACTATGCACCATGGCAAAAAAATCAGTGGTCGAATCATATTACACCAGCCCAATACCAAGCCTGCAAGCAGCATAAGTTGCCATGAGTGTTTATACCAGGCAACAACCAGAAGGTGTAAAAAAAATAAAAAAAACAGGGTAAAAAGCATGTCTGTCATGAGTAGACCACTAAAAATAAGCGCCCCCGGATGCACTACTGCAAGGAGCGCCACGGTTAAGCTCAGCCTCTTAACAAACAGATCGGTTAGTCCAATTGCATTGCCAATTGACTGCATCAATAAAAATACCTGAACAGGCATCACTGCAGCCAAGAGTACCTGCACAGCAAGCGCTGCCTGCGGTATAATCCCAAAGATTTTATAACATCCAGCAAGAAATAGCGGGTATCCAGGCATGCGGTAAAAATCATGAATGCCCTCCGCATTAACAAAAGCCCCATGCTCTACTAAATGCACCGCCATTGTATGATAATGCCCACTGTCATACATCAATAAGCAGGGGTTGCTTGTTAAAAACAGTTTATAGAAAATTACACGGGCTAGTAACGCAGCGACCCACAAAAACAGCAATATTCGCCACGACCTAAGAACTTTTGCAACCTTGTAGCCAAAGCCATATTTGATCGACACCATACACCCCAATAATAATCATGATTGGTTCAAACGGTAGCCGTAACCGTGCACAGCCATAGGCAATCGTAACGCCCCACAAAAGACCCGCCATAAGCACACATAAGGCTTGCCTGCTCTGCAAGCGACGACGCACTACAAGTGCTAGCAGGCCAATAAAACTAAAAAACAATATGCTCAGCGTTACGAAAACATCTAGATAAATAAGTGGCCATAGCCATGGGGTTTTTAATGGTGGCGCAAGATTATAGCGTATTTTTTCAGCCCACGTTGTTTGAGCGGTGTAAACTGGCCAACCACCAACATCAGCAATAACAACTTGGGTTGTATGCAAAGCACACAGCGTTTTTATGAGTTCAGTTAATGCATGCTTGCATGCGTACCAAGGGTGCGCCAAAACAATACCCCCTGCAAGCTTTTCACCCAAGACACAGCGTTGATATTCAGTTACAGGATAACCCTGCTCCAATGCTTTTTTATCAACTTCATTATCCCAAGCTTTCAACAACTGCGCACGAGCTTGAAGATAGGTTTTTTGCTCATGTTGCATCACCACAGCAGCCGCAGAATATTGCAAAAAATGCATACCAGGTAACGTATGGAAACAGATACCACCAACAAGTACCAGATTGCGAACAAGCCATGGCAGGACAACTATGAGCCAGCCACCAACAAACAACCCAACAGATCGCAAAGAGCGCCACTCATACCAAATCCAGAGCGCAATAAGCACTAGCAGGTAATGGCCAACCGGCCTTAACAACGATAAAAACCCCAGTAGACTACCTGCAAGAACCATTGTTGGTGCCCTTGCTAAAAGCACCAACAATAAGAGCAAGAGTAAGAGTACTGCCAATGTTTCGGTGGCCAACATGCCAGCAAAAATAATAAGCCCAACGTGTAGGCATGCTACCCAACCAGCAATATAAGCAAGTACTGGCAGCAACGGGAACAGTGCTCGCGCAAGTAAAAACACTAACAGTGGAATCAGTGACGAGAGCACGATTTGTACAAGTAAAGCGAACAAGACGCTATTCTTTTCCAATGCATAACAACAGGCCAAAAATTGCGGATACCCCGGTAACCGATAGGCCTTTTGCGAACTCTCCACTGGGGTCAATGCTTTATGTTCAATCAAATGCAAAGCTCGATCGTGGTATTGTTGTGAGTCGTAACACAACCATGCACGATCACCAACAGACGAAAAGCATATAAAGAAGGCAATTCGTACTACAAGCGCAACGATCCACATTAACCAGAGCCATTCCCTACCGAGGGACAGGTGTTTTTTTACACTGAGCAATATAGCCATACAGTCCTAAAATAATAATAAATGGCTCAATCGGTAGGCGCATGCGTGCATAGCCACCAGCAAGTGAAATCACTAAGAAAAGAGCTACAAAGCTCATAATCGACAACCACAAGACCTGCCCGTTAGTCGTCAATAAACACCATGTTGCACGAGCACAGCCAAGCAAAAGCAGTAGGTACAATAAAATCTCCAGCCAGATAATTATTTTGAGGAACTGATTATCTGTTTCTGGCATCACATAGCGCCTGAACATATCTGCAAACGTACGATTACTAGCAAAATAATCTACCACTTTGCGCCCCGAATCAAGATATAAAAGCTCAGCACTGTAGAGCGAAAATGCCGTACGGAAAATATCTGTTGCCCAAAATTTAAGGGCAATTAATGGATGGGCTATGAAGTGCTTGCATGCTAATTTTTCATACACATGGCAACGCTCAATCTCTGAGAGCCGTTTTTTTTTGAGCTTCTCTTGCTTGCGTACCTCTTTATTGCCCTCCATAGCAACCCTCGTTCGTGCTCGCTGGTAGGTAATATGCTCTGTTTGCATAACAACACGCGAAGCAGAAAGGCTAAGAAAATGCCCCCCT